>JAHEXN010000129.1 GCA_023252095.1 Actinomycetes bacterium
TCGCAGATGAAGGATGCACAGGGCGAGCAGCTCTCGATCAAGCTCGCTGGTGACGCCGCCGACGGCCGTGCGGTCGAGTTCACCGCGTCGGGCCGCACCATCACGTTCCACGGCTTCCTCAAGGCGTACGTCGAGACGCACGAGGACCCCACGGCCCAGGGCGACGACCAGCAGACCAAGCTGCCGAACCTGGCCGAGGGCGACACCGTCCTGGCGCACGAGCTCGTGCCGAGCGGTCACGAGACCAAGCCGCCCGCGCGCTACACCGAGGCCAGCCTGATCAAGGAGCTCGAGGAGCGCGAGATCGGTCGCCCCTCGACGTACGCCTCGATCATCAACACGATCCAGAACCGCGGCTACGTCTACAAGAAGGGCACCGCGCTGGTGCCGGCGTGGATCGCCTTCAGCGTCGTGCGCCTCATGGAGCAGCACTTCAGCCGCCTGGTCGACTACTCGTTCACGGCGCAGCTCGAGGGCGTGCTCGACGAGGTCGCGCACGGTCGCGAGGACCGCCTGAAGGTCCTGCAGGGCTTCTGGTCCGGCGACAACGAGGGCGACACGGGCCTCAAGAAGCTCGTCGAGAACCTGCCCGACATCGATGCCCGTGGCCTGGCCACGTTCGATCTCGGCGAGGGTGTCGCGGTGCGCGTCGGCCGGTACGGGCCCTACGTGGAGGGCCCGCCCATGGTGCCCGGCGACGGTGGCACCGAGGTGCCCACCCGCGCCAACGTGCCCGAGGACCTGCCGCCGGACGAGCTCACGCTCGACGCGGCCCGCGAGCTCCTCCAGAACCCCGCCGGCCAGGAGAAGCACCTCGGCACGCACCCGGAGACGGGGCTCGACGTCGTGGCCCGCAACGGTCGCTACGGCCCGTACGTCGTGGAGTCGTTGCCCGACGGCTCGCCGAAGTCGGCCAAGCCGCGCACGTCGAGCCTGTTCAAGTCGATGGACCTCGACTCGCTCTCGCTCGACGACGCGGTCAAGCTCCTCACGTTGCCCCGCGTCGTCGGCACGGGCGAGGACGGCGAGGAGATCACGGCGCAGAACGGTCGCTACGGGCCGTACCTCAAGAAGGGCACCGACTCCCGGTCGATCGAGACCGAGGAGCAGCTGCTGACCCTGACCGAGGCCGAGGCCCGCGTCATCTACTCGCAGCCGAAGACCTACGGCCGTCGCGCCGCGGCCGCCCCGCTCAAGGAGCTGGGGGTCGACCCCGTCAGCGAGAAGCCGATCGTCGTGAAGGACGGCCGGTTCGGCCCGTACGTCACCGACGGCGACCACAACGCGAGCCTGCGCAAGGACGACGACGTCGCCACGATCACTCCCGAGCGCGCGCACGAGCTCCTCGCTGAGCGTCGCGCGAAGGCACCGGCCAAGAAGGGCGCGAAGAAGGCTGCCAAGAAGGCGCCGGCGAAGAAGACCACGGCGAAGAAGACGGCCGCGAAGAAGACCGCGGCGAAGAAGACGGCCGCCAAGAAGACCGGCACCTCCGCCAAGAAGGCTCCGGCGAAGAAGGCGGAGTAGCTTTCGGTTTGCCGGGCGGTCTCCGCCGGGTGGACGGAGGATGATGCTTCGTGGTTGCTGGGGCAGCCCGAAAGCATCATCCTTGGTCCGCCCGCCCCGCTCGTGGTCCGTGGCCGCTGGTCCGTCGCCACCGCGGACCGCGGGCTGACGAGGGAGACCGATCCCGCCATACTCACGGGATGAGCGCCCCGACCGACCGCATCACGAGCTACTCCCACGACGGCCTGACCTTCGACGTCGTCGACTCCGGCCCGATCGACGGTGACGTCGTCGTGCTGCTGCACGGGTTCCCGGAGCGGGCGTCGTCGTGGGACGCGGTCTCGGCTCGGCTCCAGGCCGAGGGGTACCGCACGCTCGCGCCCGACCAGCGCGGCTACTCGCCCGGTGCCCGCCCGCGGGGCCGTCGCGCCTACCGGGTCGACCTCCTCGTGGCCGACGTCGCCGCACTCGTGGAGCGGACCGGGGGCCCGGCGCACGTGGTCGGCCACGACTGGGGAGCCATGGTCGCCTGGTCGTTGGCGACGGCGCGTCCCGAGCTGGTGCGCAGCCTCACGGCGCTGTCCGTGCCGCATCCCTCGGCGTTCCTGCACGCGCTCACCCGCTCCGTCCAGGGCCTGAAGTCGTGGTACATGCTCGCGTTCCAGATCCCGTTCCTGCCCGAGCTCGTGATGAGCCGGCGCTGGGCGATCAACCGACGGGTCATGCGCCGCACGGGCATGGACGATGCCGGCGTCGACCGCTTCCGGTCCGGGATCCTCGACCACGGCGCCCTCCGCGGTGGGCTCGGCTGGTACCGCGCGATGCCGTTCCTGGACCGCTCCGCTCCCACCCGCGTCACGGTCCCCACGACGATGGTGTGGAGCGACCGCGACCTCTTCATCGGCCGGGCGTCCGTCGAGGGCAGCGCCCGGTTCGTGGACGCGCCGTACGAGCTCGTGGTCCTGCCGGGCGTGAGCCACTGGATCCCCACCGAGGCGCCGAGGGACGCGGCCGCCGCGATCCTCGACCGCGTCATGTCGGTCGGCTGACCGCTCCCGGGCGGCCCTCGACGGCCGGCGGCCGCGTTGCTAGCGTGACCACCACGGTCGACGAGAGGCGCTGCGACGGGCTGGGCCCGCCACGCTCGTCGGCCCGCAGGACGCAAGGGCGCCTCCCACCCAGGAGGTCGCCACGACGCCCACGCCCCCCGCTCTGACCGAGCTGATCGCCGCCCTGCCGAAGGCCGAGCTCCACGTGCACCACGTCGGCTCGGCCAGCCCCGCGACGGTCGCGCGCCTCGCCGCCCGTCACGAGGGATCGAGTCCGGTCCCCGCTGATCCCGAGCGGCTGGCCGAGTACTTCACGTTCACCGACTTCGCTCACTTCATCGAGGTCTACCTGTCGGTCGTCGACCTGATCCGCACCCCGGACGACGTCGCGACCCTGACGTACGACATCGGCGCCGACCTCGCCCGGCAGAACGTCCGGTACGCCGAGCTCACCGTGACGCCGTACACCTCGGTCGTCCGCGGCATCTCCGCCGAGGCGTTCTGCGAGGCGATCGAGGACGCGCGGCACCGGGTCGCCCGCGACCACGGCACGCAGCTGCGGTGGATCTTCGACGTCCCGGGGGAGTCGGGTCTCCCCGCGGCCGACGCGACGCTCGCGATCGCCCTCGGACAGCGACCCGACGGCCTGGTCGGCTTCGGGCTCGGCGGACCCGAGGTCGGCGTGCCGCGCCCGCAGTTCGCGCCCCACTTCGCCGCCGCGCGTGCGGCGGGTCTGCGCAGCGTGCCGCACGCGGGGGAGACCACGGGCCCGCAGACGATCTGGGACGCGCTGGAGCACCTCGGTGCGGAGCGCATCGGTCACGGCATCGCGGCCGCGCAGGACGAGGCCCTGATGGCCCACCTCGCGGAGCACCGGATCGCGCTGGAGGTCTGCCCCACGTCCAACATCTGCACGGGAGCGGTCGCGAGCCTGGCCGAGCACCCGCTCCCGCAGCTCGTCGCCGCCGGTGTGCCCGTCACGATCGCGTCGGACGACCCACCGATGTTCTCCACGACGCTGCTGCAGGAGTACGAGGTCGCGGCCGACCTGCTGCAGCTCGACGCCGCAGGTGTCACCGAGCTCGTGCGTCAGTCGGTGCGCTTCTCGTTCCAGACCGACGCCGAGAAGACCGCCCTGCTCGCCGAGATCGACGCGATGGGGAGTCGTCCCCAGGGGTGAACGGAGCATCCTCGCCTAGGGTCGGGGCATGCGACGAACTGCAGCGGCACTCGGGGTCGTCCTGCTCGTGGCCCTGCTGCCGGCGTGTGGGGACGTCAACAAGGGCACGGCCTTTGCGTCCGAGTTCCAGGCGTTCCTCGACGATCGCGAGAACCTGGAGTCGGCAGAAGCGACCGGCACCAATCCGTTGCCGTGGTCAGGGTCGGGCGACGTCTCGGTCCAGGTCGTGGCCGGCCTGAGCGACGACGAGATCGTCGACGAGGTCTGGGAGATCACGGCCCACGAGGTCGAGAACCAGGTGCGGTACGACCTCGAGGTGAGGTTCTCGACGCAGACCGCCGGAGGTGACCCGGCCCTTGCCGCGTTCCACGTCGGTGTGCCCGCGCCTGCTCCTGCGGAGGACGAGGCCGACCTGCGCGCCGAGATCGAGCGTCGCCTCGAGCTCGCGCGCACGATCGTGGGGTTCGGCATCGGGGAGACCGAGGCCTCGGCCGGCCCCAGCGACTTCCGGCTGCGGTCCGCGGGCGACGCCGTGACGGTGGCTGAGAGCCTCTGCAACGACACCGGTCTCGAGCGGGTCATCGACTCCTTCGTGCTCGACGGCCCCTCGTCGACCGGCACGGTCCCGGACGACACGCTCGAGGAGCCCTCAGAATCGAGTGGGCCGGGCAGCCAGGTCACGCTCGAGGACGCCGGGGACTGCTCCTGGGTTCCCGACGTCGCCGAGGTGCTGGCGCTCGTGAGCGCCGCTGGCCCGGTCGCGTCTTACAGCGCGAGTCGCCCGGCCTACCAGGACGTGACCAGGCTCCAGGTCACGCTCGACCCCGGTGTGCCGGCCGACCTGGCCGCCGCCGAGGCCCGGGCGCGTGAGCTCGGCCTCGACCTGCGCACGTCCTAGGGCCGGGCTCGTCCTCTCGTGGGCGCGAGCCACTAGGCTCCCGGCATGGCACCTGACTCCGGCACCGGGTTCTTCCTCGTGCTCGAGGGCGGCGAGGGTGGCGGCAAGTCCACCCAGGCCGGTCTCGTGGTGCAGTGGTTGCGGGAGCAGGGCCGCACGGTCCTGCAGACGCGCCAGCCGGGCGGCACCCCCGTCGGGTCCCGCCTGCGCGAGATCCTGCTCGATCCCGCTACGGGTGCCCTGGACCCCCGCACCGAGTCGCTCGTGTACGCCGCCGACAAGGCTGAGCACGTCGCCACCGTCATCGCGCCGGCCCTGATGCGCGGCGAGGTCGTGGTGTGCGACCGCTACGTCGACTCCACCCTCGCCTACCAGGGCGCGGGCCGGGCCATCGACGCGTCCGAGCTCGCTCGGGTCGCAGCCTGGGCCACGGGCGACCGCCGTCCGCACCTCACGGTCGTCCTCGACATCGACCCGGAGGTCGGTCTGGTCCGCGCCGGGCGCGCAGGCGACGGCCACGACCGCATCGAGGCCGAGCCGCTGGAGTTCCACCGGCGCGTGCGGCAGCACTTCCTCGACCTCGCGGCCGCCCGCCCGGCCGAGTACCTCGTCGTTGACGCCGACCGCGACCCCGCGACGGTCCACGCCGATGTCCGCGAGGCGCTCGAAGCTCGTCTCGCGGCGGTGGCGACATGACCGTGTGGGCCGAGCTGGTCGGACAGGAGCCGGTGGTCGACACGCTGCAGGGCGTCGTCGCCGATCCCCGCGGGGCCACCCACGCCTGGCTCTTCACGGGCCCGCCCGGGTCCGGTCGCTCCACGGCGGCCCTGGCCTTCGCGGCCGCGATGCAGTGCGACACGGGCGGGTGCGGCGCGTGCGAGTCCTGTCGCATGGCGGCAGCGGGCTCCCACCCCGACATCCGCACGATCCGCACCGACGGCCTCTCGATCGGCGTCGACCTCGCCCGCGACGCGGTGCGCCGCGCCGCCCTGCACCCGGCCGTGGGTCGGTGGCAGGTGCTCGTGGTCGAGGACGCCGACCGGCTCACCGACCAGGCCGCCAACGCGCTGCTGAAGTCCCTCGAGGAGCCGTCACCGCAGACGGTCTGGATGCTGTGCGCCCCGGCGGCCGAGGACGTCATCGTCACGATCCGGTCGCGCTGCCGGTCGGTCGTGCTCCGCACCCCGTCCGCCACCGCGATCGCCGAGCTGCTCGTCCGCCGCGACGGCATCGAGCCGGAGCTCGCCTCGGCCGTCGCCGCCGCCTCGCAGGGCCACATCGGCCGGGCCCGGGGCCTGGCCCGCGACCCCGAGGCGCGCGAACGACGGCGCCAGATCCTCTCGATCCCGCAGCGTGTGGCCCACCTCGGCGACGCGCTCGTGGCGGCCCAGCAGGTCGACACCGAGGCCACGGCCCGCGCGGCCGCCTTCAGCGACGTCGCCGACGCCCGCGAGCTCGACGACATCAAGGCCAGCTGGGGCGTCGAGGACCGCGGCAAGCGTCCGGCGGGCTACGCGGGGGCGCTGTCGAGCCTCACGAAGGAGCAGGAGCGCCGGCGCAAGCGGCTCGCGCGCGACGCGATCGACGGCGTGCTGCTCGACCTGCTGTCGTTCTGTCGCGACGTCGCGGCCCTGCAGCTCGGGGCAGCGTCCGGCACGCACGGCCTGGTCAACGCCGACGTCGCCGAGTCGGTCGTGGCGCAGGCCGAGGTGTGGACGGTCGAGGAGACGATGGCGGCGATCGATGCCATCGTGGAGTGCCGGCTCGCGTTGGAGGCCAACGCCGCACCGCTGCTCGCGCTCGAACGACTCATGTCGACGTTCGTGCCCCGTCGAGCCTGATCCACCACCAGTCCAGCACCACCACACCGAATCGCACGCAGCCGAACACCACGGGGGACGAAGATGTCGAAGAAGCTCTGGATCATCGGCGGGCTCGTGCTCGCGCTGGTCGTCGCTGGGTCGGTCACGGCCGTCCTGCTGCTCACGGGTGGCGACGACGACGAGCGCGCAGATCCCGACCCGAGCACGAACGTCAGCTACCCCGAGGGTCTCGAGGAGTACTACACGCAGGAGCTCGACTGGGAGGACTGCGGCTCCGACCGCTGCGCCGACATCACGGTGCCGATCGACTACGCCGAGCCCGACGGCGACACGACCGAGCTGCGCATGCGCGTGGTCGGTGACGAGGACGCCGAGCAGCACCTGTTCGTCAACCCCGGCGGCCCGGGCGGGTCCGCCGTCGACTACGCCACCACGATGTCGGTCCAGCTCGGTGACGACGTGACCGACGCCTACGCGATCGTCGGTGTCGATCCACGCGGCGTGGGCGTCAGCTCGCCGCTCGAGTGCTACGACGACGAGCAGTTCGACGCGTACGTCGACACCGATCCCACGCCCGACGACCCCGCCGAGGTGCAGGCCTCGATCGATCAGCTCGAGGGCATGGCCGAGGCGTGCGAGAAGAACTCCGGCGACCTGGCCGCTCATGTCTCGACCGTCGAGGTGGCGCGCGACATGGACATCGCCCGCGCGCTCGTGGGTGACGACAAGCTCAACTGGTTCGGTGCCTCGTACGGCACGTACCTGGGCGCCACGTACGCCTCGCTGTTCCCCGAGAACGTCGGTCGCATGGTGCTCGACGGGGCGATCAACCCCGAGCTCGGCCCGGTCGACTCCGCACTGGGCCAGGCCACGGGATTCCAGCGCGCCCTCGAGGCCTACATCGACGACTGCGTCACTGACGCCGACTGCCCGCTCGGCACCGATGCCGCAGCGGCCCAGCAGCGGCTCGCCGACCTCCTCACGCAGCTTGATGCCCAGCCGATGCCCACCGACGCGGAGGACCGTCCGCTCACCGAGGGCCAGGCGTTCTTCGGCATCGCCCTGCCGCTGTACAGCGAGACGTTGTGGTCCGAGCTCACCTCGGCCCTGACCCTCGCGATCGGTGAGGGCGACGGCTCGGGCCTGCAGTTCCTGTCGGACGCCTACTTCGAGCGCAGCGCGAACGGCTCCTACGGCTCGAACATCGGCCAGGTCATCACGGCGGTCAACTGCCTCGACGCCACCGAGCGTCCGACCTTCGAGGAGCTCGAGGGCGACGTCGCCGAGTTCGTCGCGGTGTCACCGGTCTTCGGCCGGGCCCTGGGCCTGGGCGCCGGCGGCTGCTCGGCGTGGCCGTTCGAGTCCGAGGCCGACCCCGTCGACTTCTCGGCCAAGGGCGCGCCGCCGATCCTCGTGCTCGGCACGACCCGCGACCCCGCCACGCCGTACGAGCAGGCCGTCGAGCTCGCCGACATCCTCGACTCCGGCGTGCTGATCTCGCGCGACGGCGACGGCCACACGGCCTACCAGTCCGGCAACGAGTGCGTCACCGACGCGGTCGACGCCTACCTGGTCGACGGCACCGTTCCGAAGAAGGACCCGGAGTGCTGAGAGGCCCGCGCTCCTTCGTCGCGCTCATTCCCGGCGCTCGCTAGGGCTCGCTCCGGGCCCCTCTCACTTCGCTCGCCGTGGATCCGTCGCCGCGGGGCCGCCTCCTCTACTGGCGCGCGGCCTCATGGTGACGGATGACCTCGTCGATGATGAAGGTGAGGAACTTCTCGGCGAAGGTCGGATCGAGGTCGGCCTCGACCGCGAGACCGCGGAGGCGCTCGATCTGTCGACCCTCGCGAGCCGGGTCGGACGGCGGCAGGTCGTGGGTCGCCTTGAGGCGTCCGACGCGCTGGGTGTGCTTGAACCGCTCGGCGAGCAGGTGCACCAGCGCGGCATCGATGTTGTCGATGCTGGCCCGGATCCGGTTCAGCTCGTCGGTCACGTCGTCGTTGCTCACGTCGCGATCCTAGGCGCCGGGCGACCCGGATTCGCCTCCCCGTCCGTGGGTGGGTAAAGTCGGGCCTCGGTCCGACGGGCGATCCTCGGCGGACTCCGCCGCCTTAGCTCAGTCGGCAGAGCGTCTCACTCGTAATGAGAAGGTCGTCGGTTCGATTCCGACAGGCGGCTCCACCAGAAGCCCGGTTCCCTGAGGGAGCCGGGCTTCTGCTTTGCCTGAGCTCGTCCCGGTAGGGCGTCTCATTCGTCATGAGAAGGTCGTCGGTTCCAGAGGTTTCTCACATCTGCGCCGAAGCCATCACGAGGGGACCCGGCTCTCGCCTAGGGTCGAGGCATGGCCCACGCGGACCGCTTCCAGGTCGACCTCCACGGCGTCGTCGACCTCCTGG
>JAHEXN010000331.1 GCA_023252095.1 Actinomycetes bacterium
CCGCACGTCTCACGTCACTGTGCGAGCACGAGATCCTCCAGCAGGTCGTGCTGCCCGACCGGCCCGACTGGTCGGAGTACCGCCTGACCCCCAAGGGCCTGGACTTCTTCCCCGTCATCGGCGCCACGGCCAGCTGGGCCGAGCACTGGTACCACGACCCTGCGGGCGACGTCCTCGACTGGACCCACCGCTCATGCGGCTCGGCCTTTGTGGGGGTCTTCCGGTGCGACCAGTGCCACGAGGTCCTGCGCGGCAGCGACCTGCTCCAGCACCTCGGCTGAGCAGGCCGCCACCCACGCCCCTAGCTCGCGCCCATGCCGGCCAGCAGCGTGGCGCGGTCGTAGTACTCGAGCCATTCGGTGATGAGGCCGTCCTCCATCGAGAGGATGCCGACGACCGGGACCTCGCCGTGGTGCTCGGCGTAGTCGAAGACGTCGACCCGCTCGATGAACACGCGTCCGTCGATGACCCCGATCGACTTGACCTGCAGGTCGACGTTCGCGGCGTTCTCGCGGAAGGGCTGCAGGTGCTGGTCGATCGTCGACCGACCCACGACCGGCTCCTTCATGACGCTGTGCAGCACGCCGTCCTCGGCGAACATCGCCGCCACGTCGTCCCAGCGCAGCTCGTCCCACGCCGTCAGCATCCGGCGGGCGAGGGCGATCTTCTCGTCGTCGTTCATGTCGTTCTCCTTCGGTCGGGTCGTGCAGGTCAGCGGAGTCGGAGCAGCACGCCGCTGACCGACAGGGTGGAGGGGGCGTCGGCGCCTTCGACCTTGCGCAGGTCGACCGCACTGAGCATGCGGCGATCACCGCGGACGAAGTGCACGGTGCGCGAGCCGAGCCGGATCGAGGGCACGTCGCCGTCCTCGACCTCGACGCCCATGACGGCGGCCCAGCGCGCGGCCTGCGCCTGCGGGTCGGACGACTCCACGTCGACGCCCAGCACGTCGTCGACCACGGGCTTCTCCGGCGTCTCGGTCGCGATGTCGTCCCAGAACCACTGGTCCGGCTCGGGGATCTCGTCGAGCTCGACGAGCAGACCCATGTCACCGGGGTGCAGCTGCACGATCCGGCGGTCGTACGCCTCCAGGTCCGCGACGACGCGCACCCCGGCAGCCTCGGCGTTGGCGACGAGCGCCGCGGCGTCGGGCACCTGGATCGAGAGGGCGTAGCCGCCACCCCCACCGACCTTGGTGAGCCAGGCGTTGATCGAGACGGACGCCGTGAGCGGTGCCACGACCTCGAGGTGCGCCTCGGGACCGACACGGATGGTCTCGTCGGCCAGGCCGATGTCCTCCAGCAGCGGATCGGCGAAACCGCTCGACAGGCCGAGCCCCTCGCGGATCTCCTTGCTCGTGGCATCGAGGTCCTCGGCCCCGATGACCACCTGACGAATCGTGGCCCAGGTCATGTCGTGCTCCTGTCGTGTCCGGCCCAGAAGGGCGCGCGGAGGTCCCGCTTCAAGACCTTCCCCGTGGGAGTACGGGGAAGGGAGTCGATGAGCTCGACGACCGTGGGACGCCGGGCCGGCGTCAGCCGCTCGCGGAGGAAGTCCTGCAGCGCGGTGACCGTGAGACCGTCCTCGGCGACGACGAACGCGACGGGCGTCTCGCCGCCAGCACCGGAAGGTGCGCTGATCACGGCGACCTCACGGACGTCGGGATGCTCCAGGACGACGTCCTCGATCGCGGCGGCGTCGATGTGCTCGCTGCCCGACATCATCGGGTCCGGCTGATCGGCCGCGACGACCCCGACGTCGGCGCCCGCGAGCTGCCGTCCGCACTGGTCGCACTGCAGCACGGCCACGAGCGGGTTGCCGCAGGCGTGGTGGGACACCGTCAACGCCGGGCCCTCGGGGGCGTGGTACCAGCGGTCGGCCCACTGCAGCGTCAGGAGCACGACCGGGAAGAAGGCCCGCCCCTTGGCGGTCAACCGGTACTGCATCCAGTCGGAGCGACCGAGGTTGTCGATGGGCTCCAGGACCCCGATCGCCTGGAAGACCCGCAGGCGGTCGGCGATCAGCGTCGGCGGCGCACCCAGGCTGGTCTCGAACTCCGAGAAGCGCGTGAGCCCGCGGAAGGCCGCGCCGATCAGGGCCGAGGACCACCGGTTGCCGAAGATCGCCATCGTGTCGGGGAACATGCCGGACTGGACGCCGCCCCCCTCGACCTCGGACCGGCGCCGCGTCGCCGCAGCGGGCACGGAGCGCTCCCAGCTGCCGCTCGGCCCCCACTCCGCCCCGACCTCGCGGAGCTCGACGGGCTCCCCGCACGACCCGCACCCGAGAACGGGGGCGAAGTCGGCGCCGCAGACCGCGTGGCGCATGACGGGCAGGCGCTGCGCGTGCTCGGGGACCCACTGGCGCTCCCACTCCCAGATCGCGAGGAGCACGGTCCACAGGGACCGCGACCTCGCGGTCGGTCGGTACTCCGCGCGCGGCGGGTTCTGCTGGTAGACGTGGCGGTCGAACAGTCCCTCCCGCGTGAGCAGGGCGAGGCGCGAGGTCAGTACGGCGTTCGAGATCGGGATCGCCGCCATG
>JAHEXN010000130.1 GCA_023252095.1 Actinomycetes bacterium
GCCGAGGTGTCGCAGGGGCGGGCCTCCCGCATCACGCTCGGTGCCCTCGACGTCGAGCGCGACTGGGGGTCCGCGAGCGACGTCGCCGCGGCGCTGGTCGCGGCGCTCGACCACGACACCCCGGCCGACTACGTCGTCGCGACGGGCGAGAGCCACACGCTGCGCGACATGCTGCGGGTTGCCTTCGCGGCGGTCGGTCGCGACGACGCGCTCGACCACGTCGACCTGCAGCCCTCGATGTGGAGCACGATCCAGGCCTCGAGCCTGCTCGGCGACTCCTCGCGGGCCCGGGAACGTCTCGGGTGGCAGCCGCTCGTCGACTTCGACACGCTCGTCAAGGACATGGTCGAGACCGATCTGCGCCGTCTCGCGACGGGCGTCGAGGAGTCGGCCGACTACCTCTGACACGGTCCACTGTGACGGGTCCCACGACTTGTGCGTGTCGCCCCCGACAGCGTTCCGCGTCGATATACTCCAACCTGGCGTGCGGGCCCTCGTGTCGCCCTTCTCGCGGCGTCTGCCGCGACCGATCTGTGAGGTGTGGGACATGGCCAGAGGCACGCAGCTGGTCGCACGTCGAGTGCGACAGACCGTGGGGAGCTTCTCCAACGGCGTGGGCGTGCTCAGCGCCATCGCCCGTCACGCGGTGACGGGTCGCCCGGCGGAGATCGAGTACAAGATCAAGGGCGGGGTCAACGTCGTGATCCCGAACGAGCCCGGCGCCCGCGTGCCGGTCTACGAGATCCTCGTCGAGGACGAGTACCGCCTCGACTGGCTCACCGAGGGCCTGCGTCCCGACGCCAACTTCCTCGACATCGGCGCGCACGTCGGCTGCTTCTCGGTCCTCGCGGCGCACCTCATGCCGCAGGCGCGCGTCGACTCCTACGAGGCGTCGCCCACGACCTCGGGCTACCTGACGCGCAACATCGAGCTCAACGGGCAGGCCGGTCGCGTGCACGGCAACAACCTCGCGGTCCGCGCCGAGGCGGGCACGCTCGAGATCGCCGACTACGGCGCCGCGAGCGGTCACAACGGTGTGCTCCACCTCGACGAGGAGGACGTCCCGCGCGTCACGGTGCCTGCGGTCTCGATGCGCGAGGCGCTCACGGTCAGCGGCCGTTCCGCCGACGTCGTCAAGATCGACACCGAGGGTGGCGAGTACGACATGGTGCTCGGCTCCGACCCAGCCGACTGGGCCGGCGTCAGCAAGGTCGTCATGGAGTACCACAACCTGCCGGGCCACTCCTGGGCGCAGCTCGAGGAGTTCTTCGGCCGCGCCGGGCTGACGGTCGCCGACCGCAAGCCCTACGCCGAGAACCTCGGCCTGGCCTGGCTCGCGCGAGGCGAGACGTCCGGTCCGGCGCCCCGTTGACGCCCCGGCGGGCGTAGTCCTTCCGTGAGCAAGCTGCCGCCGCGACTGCAGCCGCTGTGGCCCTACGCCAAGCGGGCGCATCGCCTGCTGACGTTCCTGGTGGGCCTCGTGGCGCGCCGGGCCCGCCCGCTGCTGGGTGAGCGCGCGGTCCCGCGAGGTGCCGTGCGGTCGGTCGAGGGCTGGGCCGACCGCCCCGCCGACGGCGTCGTGGTGCACGGGCTGCGGCCCGAGACCCCGCTCGTCCGGGAGCCTCCCGCCGGAGAGCCCGCGGGTCACTGGGTGTTCGCGCGGGCCGACCGCGCGGTCGTGCCGCCGTCGTTCTGCCTCGAGGTGCCGGGCGGCACGGTCGTGGGCGACACGGGCGCGGTCATCAGCCGTACGGGGCTGCTCGACGCGGAGTCGAGCCCGTACTTCGGCACGCCCACGTGGCGTGAGCACCCGCTGTACCTCAAGGGGCGCCTGCCCGAGGTGCGGCACGTCGAGGGCGACCTCCTCGTGCTCGCCACGCGGGGAAGTGCGAACTACTACCACTTCCTGACTGACGTGCTGCCTCGTCTGGGCGTGTACGCCGAGTCCGTGCCCGACGCCGATCCGACCCCCACGGTCCTCGTGCCGCAGGGACGCGGCTGGCAGCGCACGCTGCTCGAGATCGCGGGGTACGGCCACCTCCCGGTCGTCGAGGACGCCCCCGACCTCGCGGTCCGGGCCGACCGACTCTTCGTGCCGTCGATCCCCAACGTGCTCGAGATCGCCCCGGAGTCCACGGTCGCCTGGGTCCGCGAGCACCTGCGGCCACGCCCCGACGCCGATCCGCGTCCGCGCCGCCTCTACGTCACGCGCGGCACCCAGCCGAACAGCCGCCGCGTCGTGCGCGAGGCGGAGCTGTGGGCGTTGCTCGAGGAGCGTGGCTTCGAGATCGTCGAGCCCGGCGGGTTGTCGCCCCAGGAGCAGATCGACGTGTTCTCGGCGGCCGAGATGATCGTCGGCCCGCACGGCGCGGCCCTGACCAACCTGCTCTTCGCCCCCGCAGGCGTGACGGTGCTGGAGCTCTTCACGGCGTCGTACGTCAACCAGTGCTACTGGTCGATCAGCCGGTCGATCCCGGACGCGCACTACGAGTACCTCGTCGACGGCGACGTCGACCGGTACGGACCCGGCTCCCCGATGAACGCGATCCTGGCCGACATCGAGATCGATCCGGCCCGCGTCGCCGCGACGGTCGACCGGCTGCTCGCCGAGCGCCACGGCGCCTGACTCAGCGCAGGGGCGGTACCTCCCGGCGGGCGACAAGCGGCCACGGACCACGACGCTGCGGCCTCGGCGGTGAGTCAGCAACCTTTCCCGGAGGGGTGGGGTTGCTCGCTCACCTCCGCCATGAGTAGGCGGTGACCTGGCAACCTCACGGGCGGGCCAGAAGGTTGCTGGTCCACCGCCAGGCCAGCAGGCGGAGCCTGAGTCAGCGCAGGTCGAACAGCAGGGTCTCGGGCGGTGGCGTCGCGTCGGCGGGTTCGTCGGCCTTGACCACCGTGGCGCGGAGGCACCGCGTCATGTGGCGCAGTCGCAGGTGCCCCGTGTGCGGGGTGACCTCGCTGAAGGCCTCCCGGACCCGGGCGAGCGCGTTCTCGCCGACCGGCTGCGTGCCGATCTCGGACGCGAACTGCAGCAGTCCGGCGAGGTCGAGCGTCTGCCACTGGGCCATGTCGGTGGACTCGACGTCCTCGAACAGGCCCGTGGCGCCGAGGGTGTCGACGACGGGCCGGTCCGAGCGGGTGCGCTGGCCCACGATGTCGCGCAGGCGGCGGACCCACGGCAGCGACTCGTCGTGCGCACGCTCGACCGTCGACACGACGCCCCCGGGACGCAGCACCCGGGCGACGTCGGCCAGGGCGGTGGGGGACTCACGCAGGTGGGGCGCCACGACGGCGTCGAAGGAGCTGGCCGCGAACGGGAGCCGGTCGCCGGACGCGCGGACGTACTGGACCTCGGGGTGGCGGCGCCCGCGGACGTCGTCACCCGCGACGACGACCTCGTGACCCTGGTCGGCCAGGTGGTACGCGATCGTGCTGTCGCCCAGGTGCAGGACGCACGCCAGTCGGTCGCCCGCCAGCCACTTGGCCATGCGGGCCGACGCGTCGTCGTGGCCGACGGCGCTGCGACGGTTGACCGGTGCCTCACCCACTCTCCGGACGGTACAGGCCGACCTGTCGTCCAGGGGTACGCTGCGGGGCGTGTCAGGACCTGAGTCTTCGAACGCCGACCCGTTCGGGTCCGCCGCCGCCCTCGAGGGACTGCCCTCGCTCTACGCCAGCACTCGCGACGGGATCGACACGGTCCTGCGTGACCGTGGACTGCGACGGACCACCCCGGAGGACACCGCGGGCTCGCTGCTGCTGGGCGCGGCGGCCAGCTCGACGCTCGAGGGCTCGCCGGTCACGGCTGAGGCGCTCGCGGAGGGCGAGGGCGACGCGACGGCCCGGGGGGCGCTGCGCCTGTCGGGCGAGCTGCTCTCGCTCGTCCCCACGTGGTCCCGGTCGCCGGTGCAGGCGGTCGCGCGGATGCACTCGCTGGCGACCCTGGGGGCCGGTGACGCGGGTCGACCCGTCAACCCGGCCGGGGTCGCCCGGCTCGGCAACCTCGCGCAGGTGCTGGGGCGTCCCACGACGGCCCCGGGCCTGGTCATCGCGGCCCTCGTGCACGCCGAGATCGTCACCGCGGGTGCGTTCGGCACGCACAACGGCGTCGTCGCACGGGCCGCGGAGCGCCTCGTGATGGTCGTGACGGGCGTCGACCCGGCCTCGGTCACGGTGCCCGAGGCAGGCCACGCCGCCGAGCCCGAGGGCTACCGCAGCGCGCTCGAGGCCTACGGATCCGCGACCGCAGCGGGGACCCAGCAGTGGCTGCAGTACGCGGCCCAGTCGTTCACGCGCGCCGTCGAGGCCTCCCCCGTGACCCGCGGCCGCCGGTGAATGAGCCACGTCATCCCCGAGCGGGCGGTGAGGTAGTCGGCTCTCAACGGCGTCGATAGCCGACTGCCTCACCGCCCGGCGCTCTGGTCCGTGGCTGCTTGTCCGTCACCGCGGTCGGCCGGTGGAATCGTCTGTGGTCAAAGCCCCCCCGACGACACTGCGCCCGCTCCGGCGAACCGGGGCGGGCGCAGTGCGTGGAGCGGGTGCGTCAGACGCGCTGGGCGAGGATGTCGTGGATCCAGCCGTACGTCTTCTCGAGGCCGTCGCGCAGCGTGATCGAGGGCTCCCAGCCGTAGATGCTGTGGAACATCGTGTTGTCGCTGTTGCGGCCCCGCACGCCCTGCGGCGCGTCGAGCTTGTACGTGCGATCGAGCTTGATGCCCGCGATGTCCTCGAGGATGTCGACCATCTGGTTGATCGTCACGAGCTCGGCCGAGCCGAGGTTGACCGGCTCGACGTTGTCGCCGGCCAGGATCTCCTGCGAGCCACGGACGCAGTCGTCGATGTACATGAAGCTGCGGCTCTGCTCGCCGTCGCCCCAGATCTCGATCGAGTGGTCACCCGTGAGCTTGGCCCACGCGAGCTTGCGCGACAGGGCCGCGGGAGCCTTCTCGCGACCACCCTCGAACGTGCCCTCGGGGCCGTAGACGTTGTGGTAGCGGGCGACGCGGGTCTCGAGGCCGTAGTCCTCACGGAAGTGGCGCGCCATGCGCTCGCTGAAGAGCTTCTCCCAGCCGTAGCCGTCCTCGGGGTCGCCGGGGTAGGCGTCCTCCTCCTTGAGGGCCGTGACGTTGGGGTCGGTCTGCTTGTCGCCGGCGTACACGCAGGCGGAGCTGCTGTAGAAGAAGCGGCGGGTGCCGGCGTCGCGAGCCGCCACCAGCATGTTGGTGCTCGTCAGGACCGAGAGCATGCACTCGGCCTTGTTGTTCTCGATGAAGCCCATGCCGCCCATGTCGGCGGCGAGGTTGTAGATCTCCTCGCTGCCCTCGGCGAACGTGTGCGCCGCGCGGGCGTCGGAGCAGTCGCCGACGAGGTTCTCGGCGGCGTCGTGGACCTGGTACCACTCCTCCTGCGGCTTGACGTCGACGGCGCGGACCGTCTTGCCTTGTCCGAGGAGATCGGCGACGAGGTGGCCGCCGATGAAACCACCGGCTCCGGTGACGACGATGGTCATGGGTGAGGGGACCTTCCGACGGGGTGCATGAACAGCGCGAGTCTAGTCGCGCGGTGGACGTGGGCGTGGCGTGATCGGCGGAGTCGGGTGCATCGATCGCCCCACTGCCTCGCATACACTCATCCGTGCCCGACCGACTCGGCGGGACGACGAAGGGTGTACAGGTGGATCTGCGGCAGTTCCTCACCGCATTGCGGACCCGTTGGCGCTTCTCGCTGCTGACGTTCCTGGCCGGCACCATCGCCACGCTCGCGATCGTCTTCACGATGACGCCCCAGTACGGGTCGAGCGTCAAGATGTTCGTCTCGACGCCGACCGGTGGCCAGGCCGAGTACGCCGCGTCGTTCCTCGTGACGCAGCGCGTGGCCTCCTACGCCGACCTCGCGAAGGATCCCTCCCTGCTGCAGAACGTCATCGACGAGCTCGACCTCGACATGACGTTCGAGGAGCTCGGGGGCAAGATCTCCGCCGAGGTCGTCACCTCGACCCAGACGATCCAGATCAACGTCACCGCCGACACCCCCGAGCTCGCCCAGGAGATCGCGGCGGAAGAGGCAGCGCAGCTCGTGGCCCTCGTGCAGCGGCTCGAGAAGCCGGCCGCCGGCGACGAGGCCGCCGCGATCACGGCCCGCGTCGCGACCGACCCGAGCTTCAGCGACGAGCCCGTCGCCCCGAACGTGCCGCTCAGCATCGCGCTCGGCGTGCTCGTCAGCCTGTTCCTCGCGATCGCGGGCGCGCTGCTGCGCCATCTGCTCGACCGCACGGTCAAGTCCCGTGACGACATCGAGAAGATCACGGGCACCCCGGCGCTCGCGACCTTGCCGTTCGAGCCGAACGTCAAGAAGAACCCCGTGGCGAGCGACACCGACGTCTCGCTGGCCGAGGCGTTCCGCGTGCTGCGCACCAACTTGCAGTTCGCGAGCCTCGACGACACGGTGCGGTCGATCCTGGTCTCGAGCGCCGTCCCGAACGAGGGCAAGACGCTCGTCGCCACGAACCTCGCGCTCTCGATGGTGCAGGTCGGCAAGTCGGTCCTGCTGATCGACGCCGACATGCGCAACCCCAACGTCGCCACGCGCCTCGGCCTGGAGAACTCCGTCGGTGTCGTGTCGGTGCTGCTGGGCCGCACGACGCTCGAGGGCGCGATCCAGCCGCACTCGAACGGCATCAGCTTCCTCGGCACGGGTCCGCGACCGCCGAACCCCGCCGAGCTCCTCGGCACGCACGCGATGCGCCAGCTGATCCGCGACGCCACG
This sequence comes from Actinomycetes bacterium, assembly GCA_023252095.1. GTDB lineage: Bacteria > Actinomycetota > Actinomycetes > Propionibacteriales > Nocardioidaceae > Aeromicrobium. The sequence goes on from JAHEXN010000130.1 coordinate 6,769, forward strand.
GCGATGTTCGACCTCGTCATCATCGACGCGCCGCCCATGCTGCCCGTCGCCGACGCGTCGATCCTCGTGACCGAGGTCGACGGTGCGCTGCTGCTCACGCGGTACGGCAGCACGTCGCGCGAGCAGCTCCGTCTGGCGATCACGCGCCTGCAGGGTGTCGGCGGCCGCCTCATCGGCACGGTGCTCAACCGCACGCCGCGCCGTTCGGGTGACACGTACGGATACGGCTACGGATATGGCTACGGCTATGGGGCGAGTGACGACGCCAAGAGCGACCGCAAGGCGGCCCGAGCACTGGCGAAGGAGAACAAGCGCGAGAGCACCGGCCGTCGTGCCTCCCGCTGAGGTCGTCCGATGATCCTGCTCGAGGGCGAGTCCCGGCGCGAGATGCTCAAGCGGTGGGCCGCGTGGTTCCTGCCGGTCCTGGTCATGGCGGTCTGCCTGATCGTGCTCGTGCCCGTCGCGACCGGCTCGGTGCTGGGCGGACTCTTCGCGATCGGCCTGATCGCGGGTGTCACGTCGATCGGTGTCGTGGGCTTCGAGGGCACCGCAATCGGTGCGTTGACGCTGGGTGTGGCGCTGTCGCCGATGGACAACCTGCGGCCGGTGTCGGCGATCGCGTTCGTCTCGATCTCCGACGTCTTCCTGCTGGTCGGCGTCGGATGCCTGATCCCGGTGATCATGGGCCGCCGCTGGTCGCTCGACCCGTGGTTCATGGCTGCTGTCTCGGGTCTGAGTGGTGTCGCGCTGCTCTCGTCGTTCTTCGCCGCCGAGCCCATGGCGAGCCTTCTCAGCGTCGTGCGCCTCGTGATCGGGGCGATGCTGCTGCCGATCGTGTTCATGATCTGGCGACCGGGTGCGACGATCGCGATCACGCTCGCCTGGGCCTACGTCCTGGGCAATGCCGCCAACTTCGCCGCCTCGTTCACGCAGGGCGTGGGTGACGGCGGACGCCGCATCGGGTTCTCGACCCACCCCAACATCATGGGTCTGTGCGCGATGCTCGCGATCGGGGTCGCGATCGTGCTCTGGGAGGTGCTGCCGCGGTTCTGGGGGGTCATGGCGCTCGGTGCGGCCGTGCTGTGCGCCGGTGGTGTCTGGTTCAGCGGCAGCCGCGCGGCCCTGGTCGCCGCGGTGGCGATGATCGCCCTCTACCCGATCGTGAGCCGGTCGATCGTGACGGCGGTGGCCCTGTTCGGGGCGTCGTTGCCCGTCATCTTCGTCGCGGCGCAGGCGATCCTGGCCGGCGAGAACGCGTCGGACAACGCCTTCGGTCGTCTGCTCGGTGGCGGGTCTGCGCAGGGCTCGGACATCGAGCGCGAGATGCTCGCGGAGATCGCCCGGGGCCAGTTCGAGGCGCACCCGATCATCGGCGTGGGCATGGCCGACGTCTACGCGGCCCACAACATCTACCTGCAGATCAGCGCCGCGGTCGGCGTCGTGGGAGTGGCGTTCTTCGCCGCGATGCTCGCCGCCGTGCTCGTGCGCTGCCTCGGCATCGACCGGCGTTTCCGGCTGCTGATCCTCCCGGCCGCCGGCTACGTCATGGTCGGGGCGCTCACGACGATCATCTGGGACCGCTTCGTCTGGTGCGTCCTGGCGCTGCCGTTCCTGCTACCCCTGGTGCGGCAGCAGGACGACGCGACGAGCGAGCTCGACGGCGAGGCGGACGCCTTCGACGTGAGTCGCTCGCAGCCTGCCGGGGCACCACAGAAGGACGGCGCCACCGCTCTGGAGCGGTGACGCCGTCGGGGTCCAGCTTGACTGGTGACCAAGCGTGCTGTTCGCGTCATGGTCGTCCCGGTCCACGACCGTGAGGTCCGCAGATCATCCGGGAGCGACTGCCCTGTGAGACGGGTGATCGCCGCGTGGGTGCCAAGTTTTGCTGGGCCGGCTGTGAAGTTCTCGTGCTCCCACCATGCCTCATGTGACCTGGATCACACAACCCCTCGAGCGGGATGACTTTCGCGGCCCGGCTTCTACGTCGTGGCGCGCGAGCGGCGCCCGGAGACGATCGCGGCGGCCACCACCGCGCCGGCGACGGCGCCG
>JAHEXN010000131.1 GCA_023252095.1 Actinomycetes bacterium
CACGGCCGACGAGTTCGCGGAGGCGATCGCCGACGACGTCGAGCAGATCACCGCACTCACGATCGAGGCCTGCACACGGGCACGTCTGCGACCCACGGAGCTCGCCACGGTCTACCTGACCGGTGGTGCGTCGCTCGTGCGACCCCTGCAGACCTCGCTGGCCCGGGTCGTGGGCCAGCCCGCGGCCACGCTCGACGACCCGAAGCTCATCACGTGCCTCGGCGCACTCTCGCCGCTCGGTCGCCAGCTGCGCGAGCCGGCGATCGCGCCGATGGCGGCGCCTGCTCCGATGTCTGCCCCAGCCCCGGCGCCTGCTCCGGCTCCTGTCGCCGCACCTCGGCCGGCCCCAGCCCCCGCGCCGAGCCCGGCGGAGACCACGGGCGGCATCCCGGCCGTTGCCTACCAGGCGCCTGCGCCGGTCATGAGTGGCCCGGGCGGTCCCGGCGGCGGTCGGTCCGCGGACGCGCGCAAGCGCCGCACCGTGCTGATCGGTGTCGTGGCGGCATCGCTCGTCCTGGTCGGCGGCGGCATTGCGGCGGCGGTCACGATCCTGGGGGGCGACGACCCGAACCCGCAGACATCGGGCGACCCCGACCCCACGCGCGACACGCCGACCGGCGACCCGGTCGAGGACACGGCATGCGTCGACAGCCCCGACCTCACGGACGAGGAGTGCACCCTCCTCAACGACGCCGTGGTCGCGAACGCGCCGCTCGACCCCGCCGACTGCGAGGGGATCGACCCGATCGACGCCCAGGTCGCCGTCACGTGCTTCGCCCTCGAGGACGACACCGGGTTCAAGCCGAGGAACGTCAACGTATTCGGTTACGGTGACGCCGAGACGATGGACCAGGCCTTCCAGGACGTCATCGACACTGAGGGGCTCACAGGTCCCCAGACGCTCGACGGCGCGCCGGGCTGGGGCACCTGGAACTACGAGAACGCGACCGAGGACGCGGGCCGGCTCCTGCTCCACTACAGCGAGGACTCGGACACCAGCTACGTGGCGTGGACCGACACCGAAGCCCTGATCGAGATCTGGGCCGCGGCCGACGAGAACCAGCTCCCGGAGCTCTTCGACTGGTGGTCCACGTCGTGACGCGGCGCCCGGCCCCGTGACACCGCCTCGTCCCGCGCTGGCTCCCGACCGCCCGAAGCTCACGGCGGCGCAGGGGCGTGCCGTGCGCTCGACCGTCATGGCCCTCAAGGGCACCGAGTTCGAGCCGTGGGCCGAGGCGATGTCGACGGCGCTGGCGTCCTCGGCACCGACCGTCCCGTCCGCGGTCGTGGTGGGCGAGGTCAAGCGCGGCAAGAGCACGCTGGTCAACGCGATCCTGGGGCAGGCCGATCTCGTGCCGGCCGGCCTCGGGGTCGTCACCGCAGGCTTCGTGCGGGTGGCCCCGCCCACCGACGACCTCGTCGACGGGCAGGCACGGGTGCACCTTGCCGACGGCACGACCCGGCAGGTCAGCCTGACGGTCGCGCGGGAGGTCGCCGTGACGGGCAGCACGGGCAGCGACGACGACTCCGCGTTCGTCGGCATCACGATCGCCCACGACTCCGAGGTCCTTCCCGGTGTGGCGCTGGTCGACACCCCGGGCATCGCGGGGCTCACCCGAGGGCACGCGGAGCTCGCGGCACTCGCCGCCGGACAGGGCAGCGTCCTGGTCATGGTGACCGACGCGGGCCAGGTCCTGACCCGCCCGGAGCTCGAGTTCCTGACCGAGGTCTCGTCGAAGGTCGAGCAGGTCGTGTTCGCCCTGACCAAGATCGACCAGTACCCGTCCGGCTGGGAGGAGGTCCTGGCCGAGAACCGCGACCTCCTGCGCCGGCAAGCCCCCCGGTTCGCCGACGCCCCGATCTGCCCCGTGGCCTCGACCGTCGCGCTCGAGATCATCGGGCTCGACCCAGCAGAGGCGGCCGACCTGCGGGAGTACGCGGGGCTCGACGTCCTGGCCACGGCGATCCGGGAACGCATCGTCGCGCCCGCCTCGATCGCCGTGGCCAACGCCCTGCGGTCGGGGCTGTCCGGCATCGAGCGCTACGAGACCAAGCGACGGCGCACGATCGAAGCCCTCGAGTCGGCGGGCCAGCAGGTGCCCGAGCTCGATGCCTTCGTCCAGCGTCTGCGTGGTCTGCAGGAGCAGGGTGACCGCTGGTCGCTCGACCTGAACTCCGACTCCAGCGTCCTGCGGGCCGACGTCCTGCACCGGGCGTCCCAGCAGCTGGCTGCGGTCCGGCAGCAGTGGACGGCCGTCGCGCACGAGCGACGCAAGGAGAATCCGGACAAGGTCGTCGAGGAGGTCGCGCTCGAGCTGACGGCGCAGCTGCGCTCGATCGTGACGGCGGCCATCGGGGAGTTCACGGACGGGTTCCACCTGCAGGCCGACCACCTGTTCCGCTCGATCGGCCGCGACCTCGCGACCGCGGTCCGTCTCAACCCGGACGTCGACGACCTCGCGATGGCCGAGGTCGCCGAGGCCGAGTACAGCGGCAGCTTCGACGCGACCCTCGCGAGCACGGCCATGATCGGCTCGAGCATGGGTGGTCTGGTCGCGGGTCTCATCGCGCCCGCGATCATCGCGCCGGTCTTCTCGATCGTGGGCGGCGCGGCCTGGTACATCGTGAACTACCGCACCCGGCGGGCCCACAACCTGGAACGGCTCGTGACCCAGACCGCGGCCACGGCCGTCAATCGTGCCGAGACCCACCTGCGCTTCGCCGTCGACCGGGCCCGCACCGTCATGCTGCGCGACGTCACGATCGCCTTCCGGCACGAGCTCAAGGCCGCGCTCGACTCGGCGAAGACCGAGCTCGAGGCGGCCCGGCGGGCAGCCGCGGAGACCCCCGAGCGTCTGCGCCGCGAGGTCGCCAACGAGACTCGGCACCTCGAGGCGTTGCGCGCGCAGCGCGAGGAGCTGCAGGCTGTCATGACCGAGGCGCTCCGCCCGCGTCCCGAGAAGGCCGCTCGGGCGGACCGGGAGAAGCCGGGAACAAATCCATCGACCGCCACCTCTGAGGTGTGACGGACCACCACAGCACCGAGGAGATCACGATGTCTGACCCGAGCGACGACCTGATCGGCAACCAGCAGTTCGACGACCTCGACGGCGACGGCGTCGTCGACACGGTCGTCGAGTACTTCGACGACAACTCGTCCATCGCGACGTACGACACCGATGGCGACGGCTTGGTCGACGCCGCGGACATCGACTCCGACGGCGACGGCAAGGTCGACCTCGCGGTCATCGACCTCGGCAACGGCCAGGTCGGCGTCTACGAGGACCCGAGCGACACCACGGCGCAGCCCACGGTCGTCGACCTCGAGGAGGCCACCGAGATGGCCCCCGACCTCGTCGAGACCTTCGGCGACGAGCTGGGCGAGTCCACGTTCGAGCCCACCGGCTTCGACGGCTCCGGCTCCGACGACGAGGACGAGGACGACGACGACAAGGACTCCGACGAGGACAAGGACTCCGACGGTCCGACCAGCTGGTTCGCCGACGAGGGTTCGAACGACGACACGAAGAACGTCGACTTCGACGACGAGGACGACGACGAGGACTCCGAGGACGACGGCAAGCACCCGCAGGGCGACCCCACCAGCACGGGCCTCGTGGGCGATCCGTTCGGTGACGCCGAGCTGTGGTTCGAGCAGGCCGTCAACGGCACGTGTGGTCCGTCGGCGATCGCGCAGATCGTCTCGGAGTACACCGGCGAGACCTTCGCCAACGAGGAGGAGTTCGCCGAGTGGGCCGTCGACAACGGCGTCATGGAGGTGCTGCCCGACGGCACCACGACGGGCATGTACGCCGATGACATCGTCGACATGCTCGAGGCGCACGGCGTCCCCGCCGAGCTCGAGGAGGGCCTGGAGATCCAGGACCTCAAGGAGATGCTCGCCGACGACGTGGGCGTGGCCGTGATGGTCGACGCCGACGAGTACTGGGGTCCGATGTACGGCTACGACCCCGGCCCGGAGAACAACGCGGTCAACCACATCGTGATGGTCACCGGCATCGACGAGGACAAGGGCGTCGTCTACGTCAACGACACCGGCACGCCCGACGGCGAGGCCATGGAGATCCCGATCGAGTACTTCGAGGACGCCTGGGAGGACGGCAACAACCAGGCCGTCGTCTGCGACGAGCCCGCGCCCGACTCCGCGGCCTCCACCGTGAGCTCCGGTCTCCCGCAGTCCGATGCGGTCTCCACGATGCTCGACGGCAAGTGGGCCCTGCTGCCCGTCGTCCTCCGGGGCGACGAGGTCGCGGCGGCCAAGGCCTGATCGCGATGTCTGACCACCTGCCGATCGTCGAGGTCCCGGAGTCCACGTGGCTCCGGGCCCTCGCCCACGCGTTGGACCCCGAGGCGGAGACGCCCGACGAGTCCCTGGCTCCCGACGACGACCCGGTCGCCGCCTCGTCCGATGAGCTCGTCGACACCGACGACAGCGATGACGACGATGACGACGACAGCGCGGACGACGCGTCGGTCCCGGTCGACGACACGGACCTCCACGTCTGGGACTCAGGCGACACCTGGTCGCCCGACCATGACGTCGCCGATGCGCCCGACCACCTGCACCACGACGACGGGATCGGGTGACGGGTGACGACCGTCGTGCAGCGGGTCGACTCCCTGCTGCTGCAGATCGAGGCTGTCGCGAGCCCGGCCGTGCGGGAGGTCGCGGCGCGTCGCCGCGCCGCGTTGCTCGACCCGCTGCGGCTCGCCGTGGTGGGCCGCGTCAAGGCCGGCAAGTCGACGCTCGTCAACGCCCTCATCGGTCGCCGGATCGCCCCGACACGGGCGGGGGAGTGCACCCGGGTCGTGACGTGGTTCGAGTTCGGCTCGCCTGACGGAGCAGCGGTGGTCCACTGCCACGACGGCCGCGAGATCCCGATCTCGCTCGTCGACGGCCGCCTGCCCGAGGACCTCCCGGTCCCGGCGGAGGAGGTGCGGCGGCTCGTCGTCAGCCTGCAGTCGGCTCCGCTGCGCGGGCTGACCCTGATCGACACGCCCGGGCTCTCGTCGTTGACGCGCGAGAACGAGGCCGCGACGCGGTCGGCGATCCTGGGCGACTCGTTGACCTCGCAGCACGCCAGCGGTGACGCCGATGCCGTCCTGTTCCTGTTCCGCCAGGAGCAGCGCGAGGACGAGGCGGAGTTCCTCAAGCAGTTCCGGGCGGCCGCGGGGGAGATGAACGGATCGGCGGTCAACGCGATCGGAGTCCTGTCCCAGGCCGACCTCCTGGCCGACGCCGCGGCCGACGACCCCATGCGCCCGGCCCGCGACCAGGCGCGGCACCTCGCGGCCTCGCGCGTCGGCGAGGTCGGTGACGTGGTCCCGGTCTCCGGGCTCCTGGCCGAGACCTCGCGCACCGGGCGGCTGCGCGAGCGCGACGTGGTCGACCTCGCCTCGCTCGCCGAGGTCGCCCCGGTGCGGCTGCGCACGGGCGTCGGCCTCGACGCCGTGCTGCCGCGGGACCGAGTCCGCGACCTCCAGGACAAGCTCGGGCCGTTCGGCCTGGAGGCGGGCCGTCTCGAGGCCGGCGACGGGAGCGACGCCTTCGCGGCGTGGCTCGGTGACGTCTCCGGCCTCGCAGGTCTGCAGCGTCTGCTGCGCGACCACGTGCAGGCGCGGGCGGGCGGGCTCAAGGCCCTGCGCGCCCTCGACGCGGTCGAGCGCGCCGCGCGTCACAGCGGTGCCGACCAGGTCGTGCTCGACCTCGTCGAGCAGGCGCTGGTGGCCCCGGAGCTGCAGATCGTCCGGGAGATCCAGGCCATCGGCATGCTGCGGTCCACCCGCGTCGCGACCGACCTGATCCCTGAGCTCGAACGGCTCAGCCGGACCTCCCACCCGGCCGAACAGCTCGGTCTGGGCCGTGACACCCCCGCGTCTGAGGTTGCGTCCGAGGCCCGCCGGCGCTCGGGCGAGGCACAGACGCGCGCCACCCTGGCCTACGCGCCCGGTGAGGCCGAGGCCGCCCGGGTGCTGGCCCAGTCGTACCGGGCCATCGCGCACCGTGCGGAGCTCCCGCCCGTGCCGGCGCCGGAATCGGCCGAGGTCGGGCGCGTCCCACCTCCTCCACCGCCTCCGCCTCCGCCGACCCCCTGACCCGGCTCGGGGAGGACTCCCCATCGATTCTGCTAGTGAACGACACCGGGACGGGACATACTGGTGCCCGTTCGATCGACTGGGGGGCTGATGACGGAGGCCGTGGGAGCCGAGGGCTCGCTCGTCGAGCGTGCCCGAGCGGGCGACGCCGACGCGTTCACCCAGCTCGTGACCGAGAGCCGCGACGTCCTGTGGTCGGTGTGCCTGCGGATCACTGCCGACCAGCAGGACGCGGAGGACGCGCTGCAGGACACCCTGATCTCGGCTTGGCAGAACCTCGACAAGTTCCGGGGCAACTCCAAGTTCAGCACCTGGTGCTACCGGATCGCGGCGAACGCGTCGATCGCGGTGTGCCGCAAGCGGCGCAGCATCCCGATCGACACCGACGACATCGTCGACCTCGTCGTGGCCGCGGACGTCACGAGCCAGGTCGACGACCGCGACCTCATCACGGCAGCGCTGCGCGAGGTCGGTGAGGACTTCCGTGAGGCGCTCGTCCTGCGCGAGTACGGCGACATGACCTACGACGAGATCGCCGCCCACCAGGGCATCGGCGTGCAGACCGTCAAGAGCCGCATCAGCCGGGCCCGGGCCCAGCTCGCCGACGCGGTCCGCGGCGCGACCGCCTGACGCTGCAGTCAGCGGTGACCGGGCCGAGTGGGCACGAGGGCTCCGGACCTCGTACGATGCGGCTCATGTCAGCCGAAACGCCGGCCGCCCCTGCGGAGGTGACCGTCCCGCTCGCCGAAGGCCTCGAGTCGACGCGCGAGGCGTGGGAGAAGGCCACTGCGGCCGTCCTGCGCAAGACGCGCAAGCTCGCCGAGGACGCCCCGGACAGCGATGCCTGGGCCACGCTCACGACCACGACCCTCGACGGGATCGAGGTCACGCCCCTGGGCACCCCCGAGCTCACGGCAGGACTGCCGCCCACGGGTCTTCCGGGCCAGGCGCCGTTCACCCGTGGCGCCGAGGCGCTGCGCGAGAACCGCGCGTGGGACATCCGCGCCTGGTTCACCGATCCCGACGGCCAGCGCGCGGCCGACGAGGTCCTCACCGACCTCGAGAACGGCGTGAACTCGCTCTGGCTGACGCTCGGTGCCGCCGGCGTCCCGACCGACGCGCTCGCGAAGGTGCTCGAGCCGGTGTTCGTCGACCTCGCGCCCGTCGTTGTGCAGGACCTCCACGACCCGCTGGGCGCGGCACGTGCACTCGCCGCCGTGATCGAGGACAAGGCCGTCACGGCCCATCACGGCAGCAACCTCGGGGTCGACCCGGTCGGCACCGCCGTGCGTGACCGCCTCGACCTGGGTGGCGGCGAGACCGATCTCGGCGTTGCGGTCGAGGCCGCGCGCCTCGCGCTTCCACTCGGCGTCCGTGCCATCGTCGTCGACGGCACCGCGGTGCACGACGCCGGCGGATCCGACGTGCAGGAGCTGGCCTACCTGCTGGCCGCCGGCGCCACGTACCTGCGCGTCCTGACCGAGGCGGGTCTCACGGTCGACGAGGCCGCCGGGCTCCTGGAGTTCCGGATCGCCGCCACCGACGAGCAGTTCCCGACGATCGCGAAGTTCCGGGCGGCCCGCCGCACGTGGGCCCGCGTGGCCGAGCTGAGCGGAGTGGCCGAGTCGGGTCGCGGTCAGCGTCAGCACGGCGTCACGTCCCGGCCGATGATGACGTCGTACGACCCGTACGTGAACATGCTGCGCACCACGGTCGCCTCGTTCGCCGCCGGCGTCGGCGGCGCGGCGTCCGTCACGGTCCTCCCGTTCGACGAGCCGCTGGGGCTGCCGGAGCCGTTCAGTCGTCGTATCGCGCGCAACACCTCGAGCCTGCTCATCAGCGAGTCGCACGTCGCCAAGGTCACCGACCCCGCTGGCGGCTCGCACCTGGTCGAGCAGCTCACCGACGACCTCGCCCGCGCCGCGTGGGCGGGCTTTGCCGAGCTCGAGGGCGCCGGTGGCGTCCTCGAGGCGCTCGACCTCGTCGCGGAGCGGGTCGTCGCCACGCGCGACGCCCGCAGCCTGCTGGTCGCGAAGCGGGCCATGCCGCTCACGGGTGTCAGCGAGTTCCCGAACCTGCACGAGGAGCAGCCGGAGCGCCGGCCGTACCCCGTCGCGCCAGCGGTCTTCCGCTATGCGCACGAGTTCGAGGCGATGCGCGACGACCGCGCCGCGTCGCCGGTGTTCCTCGCCACGATGGGGCCCATCGCGGCCCACACGGCGCGGGCCACCTTCGCGGCCAACCTGTTCGCGGCCGGCGGCATCGACACCGTCGCCGCCGGGCCCACGAACGGCGTCGACGAGGTGCTGGCCGCCTACGACGGCTCGCCCGTGGTCTGCCTGACCGGCACCGACAAGGTCTACGCCGAGTGGGGGGCCGACCTGGTCACCGCCCTGCGCGAGGCCGGAGCCACCCACGTCATCGTCGCCGGCAAGGCCGACGTCGGTGCCGACGACTCCGCCGTGGCCGGGCTCGATGCCCTCGCCTTCCTCCGCCGCACCCGAGAGGAGCTGGCCCGCTGATGAGCAGTGTTCCCAGCAGCTTCGCCGAGTTCCCGCTCGATCCCGAGCAGCAGCCGACGCCTGATCCAGAGGCCTACGCCCGGGCCGCTGACGGCGTGGAGTCCTGGCCGGCGCCCGAGGGCATCGACGTCAAGGAGCTCTACACGGCCGCCGACCTCGAG
>JAHEXN010000132.1 GCA_023252095.1 Actinomycetes bacterium
ACCCGGGTGGTGTGATGGATCGACATTTCGATGTATCGTTCCGATATATCCATCCCACGTATCGAAGGTTGACATGGCACGGCGCGGCGCGGCACTCGAGCTGGCGGTCCTCGGACTGCTGCACGACTCGCCCATGCACGGGTACGAGCTGCGCAAGCAGCTCATCGCCCTGCTGGGGTGGGGTCGGGTGCTGTCCTACGGCACGCTGTACCCCTGCCTGAAGACGCTGGTCCGCCAGGGCCTCATCATCGCCGACGACGATCCCGACGCCGCGATCCGCGGCCGTCGCAACCGCATCGCGTACCGGCTGACGGCCGAGGGCAAGGAGTACTTCGCCCACGTCATGGAGGAGTCCGGCCCGGCCACGTGGGACGACGAGAACTTCGGTGTCCGGTTCGCGTTCTTCGCGCGCACCGACGCACCGACGCGGGTCCGCATCCTCGAGGGTCGACGCAGTCGGCTCCAGGAACGGCTCGAGAACGTCCGTGACGCTTCCCTTCGGGGTCGGCGTGGCGCGGACAACTACACGCGAGAGCTCCAGCGCCACGGCCTGGAGTCGGTCGAGCGCGAGGTCGAGTGGCTGACCGAGCTCATCGATCGCGAGCGTGCAGGCGGATACACGGTCTCCGGCGACGATGCCGGTGATCCCGACACCACCAGCCAGACAGCATGACCCCGAGCACAGGCAACACGAGAGATACGGCAGAAGGAGAACCCATGGGTTCGGTACGCGTGGCAATTGTGGGCGTGGGCAACTGCGCCACGTCCCTGATCGAGGGCGTCGAGTACTACAAGGACGCTGATCCGGCCGGCACGGTGCCCGGTCTGATGCACGTCCAGTTCGGTGAGTACCACGTCAAGGACGTCGAGTTCGTCGCCGCGTTCGACGTCGATGCGAAGAAGGTCGGCTTCGACCTCGCCGACGCGATCCGCAGCAGCGAGAACAACACGATCAAGATCACCGACGTGCCGCCGACCGGCATCACGGTCCAGCGTGGCCCGACGCTCGACGGTCTCGGCAAGTACTACCGCGAGACGATCGAGGAGTCCGACGCCTCCCCGGTCGACGTCGTGCAGGTCCTGAAGGACACGCAGGCCGACGTCATCGTGTCCTACCTCCCGGTGGGCTCCGAGGACGCCGACAAGTTCTACGCGCAGTGCGCGATCGACGCGGGCGTCGCCTTCGTCAACGCCCTGCCCGTCTTCATCGCCTCCGACCCCGAGTGGGCCAAGAAGTTCGAGGACGCCGGCGTCCCGATCATCGGCGACGACATCAAGAGCCAGGTCGGCGCCACCATCACGCACCGCGTCATGGCGAAGCTGTTCGAGGACCGCGGTGTCGCGCTGGACCGCACGTACCAGCTCAACGTCGGCGGCAACATGGACTTCAAGAACATGCTCGAGCGTGAGCGCCTGGAGTCCAAGAAGGTCTCCAAGACCCAGGCCGTCACGTCGAACCTCACGGGTTCGCTGTCGGGCAAGGTGCACGACAAGAACGTGCACATCGGCCCGTCGGACTACGTGGCCTGGCTCGACGACCGCAAGTGGGCGTACGTCCGCCTCGAGGGTCGCGCGTTCGGCGACGCCCCCATCAACCTGGAGTACAAGCTCGAGGTCTGGGACTCGCCCAACTCGGCCGGCATCATCATCGACGCGATCCGCGCGGCGAAGATCGCCAAGGACCGCGGCATCGGCGGCGCGCTGCTGAGCGCCTCGTCCTACCTCATGAAGAGCCCGCCGGAGCAGCGTCCGGACGACCTCGGTCGTCTGAAGCTCGAGGCCTTCATCCGCGGCGAGGAAGAGCGTTGAGCTGAGCCTGCACCCGGGGCCGCGGCGAAGCGCGGGCACCGAGGAGCGCTGAGCGCCACCTCTTCGCACTGACGACGAGGGCCGGATCCCCACCTGGGGGTCCGGCCCTCGTCGCGTTCCCCGTCCGTCAGGTGCGGCGGGCCGTGAGAGCGACGGCGGAGCCGAGGCCGACGAGCGCGGTGCCGGACACGGTGTCGACGACGGCCCGGGCCCGCCTGCCTCGCAGCACGGTGCCGATCGCGACGATCCCGAGGACGAAGACGCCCCACCAGGCGAGTCCGAGCACGACGTCAGCCAGTCCGAGCACGACGACCTGCACGGCGACCGGTGCACCGCTACCGACGAACTGGGGAAGCACCGCGACGAAGAACAGGGCGGCCTTCGGGTTCAGGACGTTCGCCAGGAACGAGGTTCCGACGACCCGGCCGGCACCGGGCGACGGGTCCGGGTCCTCCTGCGCCACCTCGTCGCGCGCCGTGCACCACCGGGCGATGCCGTCGCGCCACGCGCGGACACCCAGCCACACGAGGTACAGGCCACCGACGACCTTCAGGACGGTGAACGCCGTGGCGCTGGCGAGCAGGATCGCCGCGACGCCGACCGCGGCCGCCGTGAGGTGCACGAGAAGTCCGCACTGCACGCCGATCGCGGCGAGCACACCGTCCCGCCGCGTTCGCATCGCGTGACGCATCACGACGAACCAGTCCGGGCCGGGCGTCACGTACGCGAGTCCCGCCACGGCCAGGAACGCGAGCACCGTCATGAGGTCCATGCGGGGGCCGTACCCCGACGACGCGCCGTCATGCGGCTCACCGGCGCGAGTCGAGCCTGAGCCACCGGTGGTTGAGGTGCGAACGCCGCCTGCGGCGTGAGCCTCGAAACCTCGGTCACGCGGGCGTAGGCGCTAGCCGGGACTAGTGCGGGCGGGGCTCCAGGCCGAGTGCCGCGCAGGCCCGGTCGTAGAGCACGACGACCTCGCGACGGATCTGTGGGCGCTCCGTGATCGGCTCGCTCCACGGCACGCGCACCTCGGTCGCGACGCCCCCGACGTCCGCGGAGAACAGGCCCGCGTCCCCGTCGAGACCCGTCATGGTGGCCGACTCGGCGTCGGGCTCTCCGAACGCGCGGACGATCAGCAGGGCGTCGTCGGTGTGGTCGTCGTTCATGTGGGCCAGGACCGCGTCGACCACGGCCGGCTCGAAGGTGTGGGGCACGGCCGTGAGCCTAGTGGTCGGCCAGCGGGTCGTCCGGCGCGACGACGGGTCCGAGGGCGAGGAACGTCTCCGCGAGCGTCGTCACCAGCGCCGCGCGCTCGACCTCGAGGTGCCCGTCGAGCCAGGCGCTCATGACCTGGGCGACACCACCGACGAGCAGCTCCGCGGCGACGTGGACCGCTGCGGACTCCTGCAGCTCGACGCGGCCGCTCGCCTCCGCCCCGACGAGGTTCACGAACATGCGGGTCGAGCTGACGCGGCACTCCGCGATCTCCGGCACGGCGGCGAGTGCAGGCGAGAACAGCAGACGCCCCCGGGTCGGGTCGGCGGCGATCAGGTCGACCAGCGCGGTCATGCCGCGGTGCACCGCCGCACGGTTGTCGGTGCCCAGCTCACCGAGAGCCGCCACGGTGTCGACCGTGATCGCGGCGATGCACTCGTCGTAGACCGCGCGCGCGAGGTCGCCCGCGTCGGCGAAGCTCTCGTAGAAGTACCGCGGCGTGAGACCTGCCTCGCGACAGACGCCGCGCACCGAGAACCCGGACGGACCCTCGGGCGCCGTGAGGAGGTGGCGCCCGACGCTCAGCAGGCGCGCCCGACGCTCGTCGCGCCGGTCCGCGCCCGGGCGTCCGCCGTAGGTGCGCAGCTGGTCCACCTTCGCATCCTGACACGGATGTCCCGGTGGAGAGGATCAGCCGGAATCATCGGCTTTCCCCGACGGGCTGGCCGGGCGTAGCCTCCCTCCGTGGAGACCTATCTGTCGTTCCTGCTGTTCGCGACCGTGCTCGCTGCGGCCCCCGGACCCGACACCTTCCTGACCCTGCGCGCGAGCGTCGTCGGCGGTCGCCGGCGGGGCCTGCTGACGATGGCCGGCATCACGCTCGCCGGAGGCATCCAGGGGGTGCTGGCCGCCGCGGGCCTCGGCGCCGTGCTGGCGCACTCGGAGCCGGTCTTCCTCACGATCCGGTGGGCCGGCGTCGCGTACCTGACGTGGCTCGGTGTCAACGCCCTGCGCGAGGCGATGCGCCGCGACGGCAGCGTCTGGGACGTCGCCGGCACCGGTCCGCGGGTGTCCGGAGCGGCTGCGTTCCGCCAGGGCTTCCTGTGCAACCTCACCAACCCGAAGGTGCTGGCGTTCAACATCGCGGTGCTCCCGCAGTTCGTCGGGGAGGGTCAGGGCGTGCCGGCCCTGCTGGCCTACGCGATGACCCTCGTCGTGGTCGGGTCGATCGTGCTGCTGACGGTCGTCCAGCTCGGATCGGTGGCGGCACGCCACCTCACGCGTCCTCGGGTGCGTCGCGGTGTCGACGGCGCAACAGGCGTCGTGATGCTGGGCTTCGCCACGGCTCTCGCCGTCGAGGCCTGATCCCCGTGAAACCACTCACGCCCGCAGACCCGGCCGCGGTCGAGGCGTTCTGGCACGCCACGGGACCCACCGGGCCCGTGCCCGAAGCGTGGGCGTTCGGCGACCACGCCGAGCTCGCAGACGAGCTGCTCGCCCTCGTGCTCGCCGGCACCAAGACCGCCACGGCCTCGTCACTGTGGGACATCGAGGCCGATGGCGACCCCGTGCCGCAGGTCGGCGACCTCTCGATCGTCCTCGACGGCGCCGGCCAGCCCCGAGCGCTGATCCGCACGACCCAAGTCAGGATCGTGCCCTTCATCGACGTCGATGCCGAGCACGCCCGGCTCGAGGGCGAGGGCGACCTGACACTGTCCCACTGGCGCGAGGCGCACGAGGCCTTCTTCCGGCGCACGGCCACCGGTGACCGCGGGTTCGACGAGACGATGCCAGTGGTCTGCGAGCGGTTCGAGGTCGTCCACCCGGCGGACTGAGAACCTCGTTGGTCGAGTGCTCGGCGAGCCCTGGCGAGCCGTCGTGGGGGTACCTCCCACGACGAAGTCGTCGGGGGAGCGAGACCTGGTCAGGTGCTGGCACGCGGTTCCACCGGCCGGTCCGACCGCTCATCGTCAGGTGGACAGCGTCTCGATACGCGTCCTTCGTTCCTCAGGACGCACTCGACGACCGGGCTGACCGGCTCGCTCCTCGCCGGTGACGACCCTGACTCACGCGCTTGAGCGCGTTCGTCAGTTGCGGGCAGCGGCCCAGGCCTTGAGGGCCTCGGTCGCCTGCGCCTCGCCGAGCGGACCACGGTCCATGCGCAGGTCGAGCAGGAAGCGATAGGCCTCCCCGACCTCGCGCCCGGGGCCGATCCCGAGGATCGCCATGATCTGGGTGCCGTCGAGGTCGGGGCGGATCGCGTCGAGCTCCTCCTGGCCGCGCAGCACCTCGATGCGCTGCTCGAGCTCGTCGTACGTGCGCTGGAGCCGTGCCGCCTTGCGGGCGTTGCGGGTCGTGCAGTCGGCGCGTGTGAGGACGTGCAACCGCTCGAGCTGGTCGCCCGCGTCGCGGACGTAACGGCGCACCGCCGCGTCGGTCCACTCGCCCGAGCCGTACCCGTGGAACCGCAGGTGCAGCTCGACGAGATCGGCGACCTGGTCGATCACGTCGTTGCTGTAGCGCAGCTCCTTGAGCCGCTTGCGCGTCATCTTTGCCCCGACGACGTCGTGGTGGTGGAACGTCACGGTGCCGCCGCTGTGGAACTTGCGCGTGCGGGGCTTGCCGATGTCGTGGAGCAGCGCCGCAAGACGGATCACGAGGTCAGGCTGCGCGTCGAGGCGCTCCTCCAGCGCGATCGCCTGTTCCAGCACCGTCAGCGAGTGCTCGTAGACGTCCTTGTGACGGTGGTGCTCGTCGTCGGTCAGACGCAGTGCCGGCAGCTCGGGTAGCACTCGGTCGGCCAGACCCGTGTCGACCAGGAGTCGCAGGCCCGCGACGGGATCTGCGGCGCACAGCGTCTTGTCGAGCTCGTCGCGCACCCGCTCCGCCGAGACGATCTCGATGCGGTCGGCCTGGCGGGTCATCGCCGCGACGACGTCGGGATCGGCCTCGAAGCCGAGCTGCGCGACGAAGCGCGCGGCCCGCATCATGCGGAGTGGATCGTCGTCGAAGGACTGCTCCGCGGTGACAGGCGTCGTGAGTCGGCGCTCGACCAGCGCCGTGCGACCGTCGTAGGGGTCGACGAGCTCGGCCGTCGCGAGCACGACGGCCATCGCGTTGACCGTGAAGTCCCGGCGCGACAGGTCGCCGGTCAACGTGTCGCCGAACGCGACGACCGGCTTGCGGGAGCCCGTCTCGTACGCGTCGCTGCGGTACGTCGTGATCTCGATCTGGTCGTCGCCCTTGCGGAGGCCGATCGTGCCGAACTCGCGACCCACGTCCCAGGTCGCGTCCGCCCAGCCCTTCACGGCCTGCTCGATCTGCTCGGGCCGCGCCGAGGTGGCCAGGTCGAGGTCGTTGACCGGGCGGCCCAGCAGAGCATCCCTCACGGGCCCGCCGACGAGGGCGATCTCGTGGCCCTGCTCGGCGAACAGCTCGCCGAGTCGCGCCAGGACGGGGTGCTGCCGCAGCAGCTCCGTCGGGCTGCCGGAGGGCACGGCCGAGGCGCCGGGCTTCGGGCGACCAGGAGGCACTGCAGGGGTGGGCGACACGGTGCCCGAGTCTACGTCGCGGCCTCGCGCCGACCGTCACCCCTAACATGGTCCGGTGAGCCGCCCCCGATCCGCGCGTCCGACGCCGCGCGTGATCGCCGTCGCGGCGGCCTGGCTGGTCGCTCTGATGCTGGTGCCCGTCACCCCCGCGCACGCCGCCACGGACCCCGACGTCGACGTCACGATCGACACGCTCACGCCAGGCGTCCTCGATCCGGGCGAGCCCGTCACGGTCGCCGGCACGGTGCGCAATGGCGGCGACGTCACCTGGACGTCGACCCAGGCCTACGCCTCGATCGCCCGGCAGCCGGACACGAGCCGGGCCGATCTGGTCGACACGATCGCCGAGGGCACGGGCTTCTCGGGATCGCGCATCGTCGAGCTGGAGACGATCGCCGAGCTCGGCGACCTCGAGCCTGGCGAGTCCGCCGCCTTCACGATCACGGTGCCGTGGGCCGACCTCAACATCACGTCGGCCCCCGGGGTGCGCACCCTGGGCGTGCAGGTCCTCGGCACCGCACCCGACGGGAGCCGTTCCACGACACCGATCGGTCGCGCCGCCACCGTCGTCCCCACCGCAGCGTCGGGCGATGCGGCGCCGGTCCCGGGAGGCCTCGCGCTGACCCTCGCCTCACCCGTCGGCCGCGAGGCGGCGGGCGGGTTCACAGGGCTCGACGACCTCGTCGACCAGGTCGGGCCCTCCGGTTCGCTCCGGCGGGTCCTCGACCTGGCGCGGAGCCTGCCGGCAGGAACCGCGACCCTCGTGCTGGACCCCCAGCTGGCCGAGGCCGTCGCCCAGCTGGCTGAGGAGGACGCCACAGCGGACGCCACCGAGCTCGCAGCGCTCGGACTCGAGGAGTCCGACCTCGAGCGGGTCGTGACGTTCGACGCCGACCTCCGCGCCGCGACCACCACGCTTCCCACCCTGGTCATCGGCTACGGAGGTCCCGACGAGGCGGCGCTGGCCACGGCGTCGGGAGGTGCCGAGCTGCGGGAGGTCGTGACCGCCGCGACCGACCGTGTCGTGGAGGGCCTCGACCTCCCCCTGTCCCGAGCGACGTGGGTGCCGACCGACGGCCTCGGCAGCGAGCTCGTCCGGCGCGTCGGTGACGGCCAACCTCTCGTCGTCGACGTGTCGAACCTGCCGGACTGGCGCGAGAGCAGCGGGTCGGTCGTGACGCTCGCGAGCGACGACCTCTCGGCCACGGCCCTCGTGAGGCGCGACCTCTCGAGTGCCCTTCCCGGAGCGGCGACCGCCGCGACGATCCGGCAGCAGCTGCTCGCGGAGCGGGACTTCGCCCTGCGTGACCTCGACGACGACCCCACGTCGCGCGCCGATGCCGTCGTCACGACGCCGCCCGGCTGGGACCCGGGCCCTGCCTGGAGGTCTGCCGACCTGGCGGCCCTGTGGACGACGGGACTGCTGTCGCCCCAGACGCCCGACGTGCTGACGCCCCCCTCGGACCTCGCCGAGCTCGGCGTCCCGGCCACGCCCACTGTCGACACGTCGGTCGTCGACGCGGTCCGCGCGCTCCAGGTCGCGTCGCAGCGACTGGCATCGATCTCCACCGACGACTCGGTGGCGCAGGCCGACCAGCTCCTCATGGCCGACCTCCTCGGCACCTCGTGGCGTGCCGATCCCGCAGCGGCGATCGCGATCGCCGCCGAACGACGGGGCACGCTCGAGTCCGACCTGGCGCTGCCGACGATCGAGGGCCCTCCCAGCTTCCTGCTCGCGGGGCGCGAGGGTCAGGTGCCGGTCACGATCGACAACCCCACGGACCACCCGATCCGGGTCGGCATCCGGGTCAGCTCGACCAATCCGCAGCTCCAGGTCGACGACGTCGCACCGGTCGACGTGCCGGCCGCGTCCCGCACGACCGTCACGATCCCGCTCGACGTCGGGCAGCAGAACACGACGTCGCTCACGGCCCAGCTCGTCACGCCCGACGGGTCCCCGATCGGCACCGTCGCACGGTTCAACGTCCGCTCCAGCAACACCAGCACGATCATCTGGATCGCGATGGGCGTCGCGAGTGCGCTGCTCGTGATCGCCGTGGCCCGACGGCTGTGGCGCCGCAGTCGAGGCGGAGGCGGACCCTCGGGTCTCGCGTCCCCCCAGCCCGGTGACCCGGAGCCCGACGTGCCGTTCGTCGACGCTCCGCCGGTCGACGTCGCGCCCGCCCCGGCAGACACGGCCGAGGTGACCCCGGAC
>JAHEXN010000133.1 GCA_023252095.1 Actinomycetes bacterium
CGCCGGCGACGCCGGCCTCGTCGAACGCGGCGATCGCGGCGGCCGTCGTGCCGCCAGGCGAGGTGACCCGTCGACGCAGCTCGGCCGGCTCGTCGCCCGAGCGGTCGAGCAGCGTCGCCGCGCCCACCAGCGTGCGCGTGGCCAGCACGCGCGCGGTGGCCTCGTCCAGGCCGGCCTCGACGCCTCCGGCGACCATCTGCTCGACGAGGTAGAACACGTACGCGGGCCCGGAGCCCGAGACCGCGGTGACGGCGTCCTGCAGCGACTCGTCGACCACGACGACCTCGCCGCCCGTGCCGAGCAGGGCGGCCACGGCCTCGATCTGCGCCTGCGTGCACGTCGAGCCCGCCGAGATGCCGAACATGCCCTCGCCGACCAGCGCAGGTGTGTTGGGCATGGCCCGCACGACGGCCGTGCCCGTGGGAAGCGCGGCCTCGAAGGTCGCGGTGCGCACGCCGGCGGCGATCGAGACGACGGTCGACGACGGCGACACCGCGTCGGCGACGTCGGCGAGCACCGCGGGCACGTCCTGCGGCTTGACCGCCACGACCACGATGTCGGCGCCCTCGACCGCGCTGCGCGCGTCGGTGACGACCACACCGTGCGTCGCGCGGAGGGACTCCGCCCGCTCGGCGCTCTTCTCGGCGACCCGCACGTCGACCGGCGCCTGGCCGGCCCGCAGGATCGCCGCGAGGATCGTCTCGCCCATGACACCGGCACCCAGGAACGCGATCGTCGTCATGGCGTCCACCATAGGGCGCGCCGACCTGCCCGCCGTAGGGTCGCCGTGTGCGCCTCGACCCGTTCCTCGTGATGCTGCTGGCGTCAGCGGGCGTGGGAGCTCTCCTGCCCGCGACGGGCGACAGCCTCGAGGCGGTCAAGATCGGATCGATGGTCGCGATCGGGGCCCTCTTCTTCTTGCACGGCGCTCGGTTGTCGACGGCTGAGACGGTCCGCAACCTGCGGCTCTGGCGGCTGCAGCTCGCGATCCTCCTGACGACGTTCGCGGTGTTCCCGCTCGTCGGCCTGGCGGTGCGCCAGCTGCCCGAGCGAGTTCTCCCCGCCGAGCTGGGAGCGGGAGTGCTGCTGCTCTGCCTGGTGCCATCCACGATCCAGGGCTGCATCGTGTACACCCGCATCGCGCACGGAAACAGCGCCGCCGCGGTGGTGAGCGCGTCGCTGTCGAACCTCGTCGGAGTATTCCTCGTCCCGCTGTACGTCGCGCTCCTGATGGGTGCCGACACCCGGGTCGACGGCGGCTCCGTGCTGCGTATCGTCCTGCAGCTCCTCGCGCCGTTCCTCGCCGGCCAGCTCCTGCGCCCCGTGGTCGGCCGCTGGGTCGAGCGCCACGACCGCTGGCTACGGCCGTTTGACCGCAGCACGATCCTGCTCGTCGTGTACGTGGCCTTCAGCGAGGGCACAGAGGCTGGCATCTGGACCGCCGTTCCGCCGGGCGCTTTCGCGATCGTCGCCGGGGTGTGTGCCGCCCTGTTGGCCCTGGCCTTCGGCTGGACGGCGCTGCTCGGACGCTGGCTCCGCTTCCCGAGGCCCGACCGTATGGCCCTGCTGTTCTGCGGATCGACCAAGAGCCTCGCGAGCGGCCTGCCGATGGTCGCCGTGCTGTTCCCGGGGCCCTCGGCGGCGCTCGTCGTGCTGCCGCTGATGATCTACCACCAGCTCCAGCTCTTCACGAGCGCGGTTCTCGCGGAACGGCTGGCCCGCCGGGGCCCGGAGGACCCCGCCGCACTCAGCGGTGGTTCGTGACGGCCAGGCCCACGCCGAGGCCGATCATCGAGACACCGCCGGTCGTGCCCACGGCGCGTCCGCGCCGGGGCGAGCTGGCGAACCACTCCCGCAGGCGGCTCGCGATCAACGCCCACAGTCCGTCGGACAGCAGGCCGATCACGAAGCCGACCAGCCCCAGGAGAAGCATCTGCGCCGCGAGGTGACCAGCATCGCGGTCGAGGAACTGCGGGAGAACGGCCCCGAAGATCATGAAGGCCTTGGGATTCGTGACGCCGACCACGAAGCCCTGCCGCACGGCACGGCCGACGGGCAGTGAACGGTCGTCGCCGACCGTGACCGACGTGAAGTCCGCCCGGTGACGCAGGGCCTGGACCCCGAGCCACACGAGGTAGGCGGCCCCGACGAGCTTGATCACGGTGAAGACCACGATCGACTCCGCCACGACGACCCCGAGGCCCAACGCGACGGCCACGATGATGACGAGCAGCCCGAGCGAGTTGCCGACCACGGTGGCGAGGGCCACGGCGCGTCCGTAGACCAGGGCGCGTCCGACCACGAACACGACACTCGGTCCGGGGATCGCGATGAGCACGAACGCCGCGAGGCCGAACGCCAGGAGCTGCCCGGAGGTGATCATCGGGGCTCCAGGTGACGGCGCGTGAAGTCGAGGGCCTCGATCAGGGCGTCCTCGCGGGTCCGGGTGTCGAGCGCCTTGCGGGTGTTGATCTCGACGACGACCTCGCCCGTGTAGCCCGACCGGGCCACCTCGGCGAGGAACTCCGCGCAGGGCTGCCTGCCACGGCCCGGGATCATGTGCTCGTCCTTGGCGCTGCCCATGCTGTCGGCGATGTGGACGTGCGCCAACCGGTCGCCGAGGTCGCGGACCATCTGGACCGGGTCCTGCTTGGCGGTACCGCTGTGCGACAGGTCGACCGTGACGTGCGCGTAGTCCTGGCCCACCGGGTCCCAGTCGGGGGCGTAGGCCTGGAACTCGCGGCGGCCCGTGCGCCACGGGTACATGTTCTCGACGGCGTACGTGAGGCCGTGCTCCGCCTCGAGGTCGGCGATGCCCTGGACGAAGTCGGCCGCGTACTCGCGCTGCCACCGGAACGGCGGGTGCACGACGATCGTGTCGCAGCCCACGGCGTGCGCCATGTCGGCGGCGCGGTGCAGCTTGCCCCACGGCTCGGTGCCCCAGACGCGCTGCGTCAGGAGCAGCGTCGGCGCGTGCACCGAGACGACCTGGACCCCGTGGAACTCCGCCAGCCGCGTGACGGCCTCGATGTCGGCGCTGACCTCGTCGGTGCCGACCATGACCTCGACGCCGTCGTAGCCGACCCGAGCGGCGGCCTCGAACGCGCTCGCCGTGGATCCCGGGTACACCGACGACGTCGACAGCGACACGCGGACGGGAGAGGACACGACTGCCAGCCTAGGCCCGACCCCCAGGTCCCCGGCACCGGTCAGCGCCTGAGGCCGGCCCGAAAGTGAGGCGAGCGCCCGGGCGAAGCCCGGCACCCGGCAGTTCCGCGGGCCGAGCCGCAGGCGAGGCGGGCGCCCGGGCGAAGCCCGGCACCGGTGAGGAACGAACCGGTGGTGCCGCGAGGAACGAGCGGCGCGCCTCAGGAGAAGACGACGGTCCGGCGGCCGTTGAGCAGGACGCGTGACTCGGCGTGGAGGGCCACGGCGCGCGAAAGCGTGCGGGCCTCCACGTCGCGACCCACGCGGGCCAGGTCGGCCGGCGTCATCCGGTGGTCGACGCGCTGCACCTCCTGGTCGATGATCGGGCCCTCGTCGAGGTCGGCCGTGACGTAGTGGGCCGTGGCGCCGATGACCTTGACCCCGCGGTCGTGCGCCTGGGCGTAGGGACGTGCGCCCTTGAAGCTCGGCAGGAAGCTGTGGTGGATGTTGATCGCGCGACCGGACAGGGCCCGGCAGAGGTCGTCGCTCAGGATCTGCATGTACCGGGCCAGCACGACGAGCTCGACGTCGAGCTCCTCCACCAGACGCAGGACCGTGGCCTCCGCGGCCGGCTTGTCGCCGGACGGCACGTGGTGGAACGGGATGCCGTAGGCCGCCGCGAGCCGCTCGAGGTCACGGTGGTTCGACACGATCGCCGGCACCTCGATGGGCAGCGCGCCCGTGCTCTGGCGGTAGAGCAGGTCGTTGAGGCAGTGCCCCTCCTTCGAGACCATGACGAGCGTGCGGGTCGGCCGCCCGGCCGAGACGAGCTGGAAGTCCATGTCGTGGTCGGCGGCGACAAGAGCGAACGACTCGCGCAGGTCGGCGACCGTCTGCGGGTGGTCGAAGTGGACCCGCAGGAAGAACTCGTCGTCAGCGGTGTCGGTGAACTGCTGGCTGTCGCGGATGTTGCCGCCCGACTCCGCGATCCAGCGCGAGACGGCGAAGACCAGGCCCGCGCGGTCGGGGCACGTCAGGGTCAGGACGATCGTGGACGTCATGGGAGTGAATCCTCGGGTCTCAGAGTCGGTCGATGCGCTCGAGCAGGACACCCTCGCGCAACGCCCACGGGCAGACCTCGAGCCGCTCGAGACCGAACAGGCTCATCGTGGCGTCGGCGACGAGCGCACCCGCGAGCAGCTGGTGGGCGCGATCGGCGGAGACGCCGGGCAGCTCGGCGACCTCATCGACGGTCAGCTCGCGCAGCTTGTCGACGAACGTCAGGAGGTCGGCGTGGGTCAAGGACCGGCGCACGAAACGCCCCTCGCCGGACGGGGCGGCACCGCAGACGCGGGCGAGGGACCGGAACGTCTTGCTCGTGGCGACGGCGTGGTCGAAGGCGCCGGCACGCAGGATGGGCCCGGCACCCGCGGCGATCTCGGCGCGCACGTGGCGGCGGAGGTCGTCGACGCTGCGTCCGGCCTCGACCCAGTCGCGCGTGAGTCGGCCCGCGCCGAGGGGCAGCGAGTAGGCCACGTCCGGGCTCTCGTCGGCGCCCGCGGCGATCTCGAGGGACCCTCCCCCGATGTCGAACACGCCCATGCGGCCGGCCGACCAGCCGAACCAGCGGCGCACGGCCAGGAAGGTCAGGCGCGCCTCGTCCGCGCCGGCCAGGACCTGCAGGTCGAGTCCGGTGGACGCGTTGACCTCGGTGATGACGTCCTCGGCGTTGCTCGCCTCCCGCACCGCGGAGGTGGCGAACGCCATGACCTCGGAGCAGCCCTGGTCCTCGGCCGCCCGCCTTGCCTCCTGGCAGAACGCAACGAGCCGACGGACACCGTCCTCGGTGACCGCGCCGTGCTCCAGGTGCTCAGCCAGCCGCAACGGCTCCTTGTACGAGTACGCCGCGACCGGCGGTCCACCACGGAAGGCGTCGACCACGAGGAGGTGCCCCGTGTTCGACCCGATGTCGAGAACGCCCATGCGCATGCTGGCCATCGTCCCACGCGCTCGGCTCGCGGACGGGCCACCCCGACGTAGAGTGGCCGGCACCATGCCCGAAGTCGCCCTTGGATTCCCCCGCTCGTGGGTGGAGTTCCCCAACCCCGACGACACGTCCGAGGTCTTCCGCTGCGACCTCACGTGGCTGACGTCGCGCTGGACCTGCATCTTCGGCGCCGGCTGCCCGGGTATCTACGAGACGAGTCCCGAGGCGGGCTGCTGCACGCTCGGGGCGCACTTCGCCGACGACGAGGACCACGACACCGTCGCCACGTTCGTCGAGCGCCTGACGCCCGAGCGCTGGGAGCGCCACGACGACGGCGTCACGAACGGCTGGACCGAGCGCGACGAGGACGGCGAGCTCAAGACCCGCGCGGTCGAGGGCGCCTGCATCTTCCACAACTCGCGCGACTTCTCCGGCGGCTACGGGTGCGCGCTGCACGGACTCGCGCTCGCCGAGGGCATCGAGCCGCTCGAGGCCAAGCCCCAGGTGTGCTGGCAGCTGCCGCTGCGCCGCCAGTTCCGCGAGGTCGACCCGGGCGACGGCGACGAGTACACCGAGGTCACGATCGGCGAGTACGTGCGGGCCGGCTGGGGTCCGGGCGGCCACGACCTCGACTGGTACTGCTCCTCGAACACCGAGGCACACGTGGGCCTCGAGCCGGTCTACCGGTCGAACCGCGCTGAGCTGACCGCCCTGATGGGCGCCGCCGGCTACACCGAGCTCGCGCGCCACTGCGAGGCGTTCGAGGCAGCGGGCGTTCCCGTCCCGCACCCCGCCTCGGTACGTCCGTAGCACCCGCGCCGCCAGTGACTTAGGACACCCTGAGAAATCTCGGCTCGGTCGCTCGGGCGACACTGACGGCATGCATCTCGACCACGTGACGTTCGCCGTGGGGCCTCAGGGGCTCGACGCCACGACGGAGAAGCTCGGTTCCCTGCTCGGCTCGACGTTCCTCGACGGCGGGGTCCACCCCCGCTTCGGCACGCGCAACCGGATCCTGCCGCTGCGCAACCGTCAGTACCTCGAGGTCGTGGAGGTCCTCGACCACCCCGCCGCCGACAAGATGGCGTTCGGCCAGGTCGTGCGCGCGCGGTCGGAGGCCGGCGGCGGATGGCTGCACTGGTGCCTCGCGGTCGAGGAGCTCGCCGAGGTCGAGGAGCGCATGGGCCGCCACGCGGTGCCCGGCAACCGCCACCGTCCCGACGGCTTCAACCTCGAGTGGCACCAGATCGGCACGAGCTCGATGAAGGCCGACCCCCAGCTGCCGTACGTGACCCGGTGGGACATCGCGCCCGAGGAGCACCCGTCGCAGGCCGCGCCCTCCGAGGTCGAGCTCGTGCAGATGGAGATCGCGGGCGATCCTCAGCGCGTGGCCGACTGGCTCGGCGAGTCGGTGTTCGACGCGCTCGAGTCGATCAAGGTCGACTGGGCGGCACCGAACGCGATGCCCGGCATCCTCGCCGTCACGTTCCGCACCCCCGAGGGCGACATCCGCATCTGAGTCGACTCTCCCCGTTGGTTGAGGTGCGAACGCCGCCTGCGGCGTGAGCCTCGAAACCTTGGACGGTTGACGGGAGCGGGTCCTCTGCGGGCGGTTTCGAGGCTCGGGCCCTTGCGGGCGCTCGCACCTCAACCAGCGGGTTCGTCCTGCCCTCAGGCGTCCCCGCGGCTCATGGCTGGCCTGTCCTCCGCGGGGCCGACGTTGCTGGCCGCCTCGAAGGAGTCCGCGACGGCCTCGTGCCAGTCGCGGTCCCACGCCTCGGGCGGAGCCGTGAGCAGCTGGCCGGGCTCGAGCCACTCGAAGAGCTCCTGGTAGGTCTTCGTGACCTGCGGGTCGACCCGGCGGAACAGCTTGCGCGGGCTGAGCTGGTCGAAGTCGTCCAGGCCCATCGACGCGACGATCTGCCGGGCGGAGTTGACGGTTTTCTCCTGGTACTGGAACACCCGGTGCTTCTTGTCGTCGACGACGAGCGCTCGCGCGCGGGTCGGGTCCTGGGTCGCGACCCCGACCGGGCACGTGTTGGTGTGGCACGTCTGGGCCTGGATGCAGCCGATCGCGAACATCATGGCGCGCGCCGACATCGTGAAGTCGGCGCCCTGGCAGATGCGCTTGACGATGTCGATGCCGGTCGCGACCTTGCCGCTCGCCCCGATCGCGACCTGGTGCCGCAGACCCACGCCGACCAGCACGTTGTGCACGAACATCAGCGCCTCGGTGAGCGGCATGCCGACGTGGTCCTCGAACT
The DNA here is from genome assembly GCA_023252095.1 of Actinomycetes bacterium. Classification (GTDB taxonomy): domain Bacteria; phylum Actinomycetota; class Actinomycetes; order Propionibacteriales; family Nocardioidaceae; genus Aeromicrobium. The sequence continues at coordinate 7,399 of JAHEXN010000133.1, forward strand.
CGACCGGTCCGGCGCCCGTGCCACCCTCGGACCCGTCGACGATGATGAAGTCCGGCGCGCTCCCCCGCTCGAGCATGGCCTTGCAGATCGCGAGGAACTCACGGCGCGAGCCGATGCAGATCTTGAAGCCCACGGGCTTGCCGCCGCTCAGGTGGCGGAGCCGGTCAATGAAGTCGACGAGCCCCAGAGGCGTCGAGAACTCCGGGTGCACCGGTGGCGAAACGACCGTCGTGCCGATCGCGACGCCGCGCGCCTCGGCGACCTCGGCGTTGACCTTCGATCCCGGCAGGAGGCCGCCCAGCCCCGGCTTCGCGCCCTGGGAGATCTTGATGTTGATCGCCTTGACCTGGGCCAGGCCGGCGCGGGCCGCGAACGCCGCGTCGTCGAAGCGGCCCTCGGGCGTCCGGCAGCCGAAGTAGCCCGACGCGACCTCCATGACGAGGTCGCCGCCGTGCTTGGTGTGATGGCTCGAGATCGACCCTTCGCCCGTGTCGTGCGCGAACCCCCCCAGTGCAGCGCCAGCATTGAGCGCCTCGATCGCGTTGCCCGAGAGCGAGCCGAAGCTCATGGCCGAGACGTTGAGCAGGGCGATGTCGTAGGGCTGCGTGCAGTGGGGCCCGCCGAGGCGCACGCGCGGCTGCGGCGTGTCGGGCTTGGGCCGGGCGCGCATCGAGTGGGCCACGAACTCGTAGCCCACCGCGTTGACGTCGCGCTCGGTGCCGAAGGGCTCCTCGCCGTGGTTGCCCTTGGCGCGGTCGTAGACCAGGTCGCGCGTCTCGCGGTCGAACGGCGTGCCCGCCGTGTTGGTCTCGACGAAGTACTGCTGGATCTCGGGTCGGATGTGCTCCAGCAGGAAGCGCATGTGCCCGGCGATCGGGTAGTTCCGCAGGATGCTGTGGCGGGTCTGCACCAGATCGTGCGCCCCGACGGCACCGAGCACGACCACGACGACGCCGACCAGGTCGAGGAACCAGGCGTCGGTCGCCACACCGGCCACCAGGGCAGCCGCCCCGACGAGCACGACCCCCGCCACCACGAGCACACGCTTCACCTCGTCAGCATCGCACCGCGTCGCTGGCCGCGCAGCGCCGGACTGTCGGCACCGCCGCCTACGCTGGCCCCCATGGCGACCACGAAGTCGGCGAAGCCGGCACGCCCCACCTACCGCTGCACGGAGTGTGGGTGGACCGCCTCGAAGTGGGTCGGCCGGTGTGGCGAGTGCCAGGCGTGGGGCACGGTCGACGTCGCGGGCAGCGACCGCTCGGCGGGGCGCACGGCGCCGGCCGCCGTCAGCCGGCCCGCCGTCCCGATCGGCGAGGTCCGCTCCGAGG
>JAHEXN010000002.1:0-39461 GCA_023252095.1 Actinomycetes bacterium
TCGGTGCTCGCGACGCTCGGCCTCACCGTCCTGATCTTCCAGGAGGGCACGTTCGGGATCATGGACCCGCAACCCATCGTCAGCTTCATGCCGATCTTCCTGATCGGCGTGGTGTTCGGCCTGGCGATGGACTACCAGGTGTTCCTGGTGACTCGCATCCGGGAGGCGTACGTGCACGGTGCGACGTATCGCGAGGCCGTGGTCGACGGGTTCCGGAACAGCGCCCGTGTCGTCACCGCCGCGGCCCTGATCATGACGGCGGTGTTCTCCGGGTTCATCTTCATGGACGACCCGATCATCAAGTCCATGGGCTTCGCGCTCGCGGCGGCGGTCGTGTTCGATGCCTTCATCATCCGCATGGTGCTGATCCCGGCGCTGATGTACCTGATGGGCGACAAGGCCTGGTACTTGCCGAAGTGGCTCGACCGGATCCTGCCGAACGTCGACATCGAGGGTGAGAACCTGCACCGACCGCACCTGGCGCGGACGACCGACGAGAGCACGGAGCGCGCGACGGCCGACGTCTGAGGCGTCGACGCGCGAGGCCGGTGCGCGGCGGCGATGTTGGAGGGGTGCTGACCCTCTCCCGCGACGTCGCCGCGCACCCCGACCGTGTCTGGCACCTGCTGACCGACCTGCAGGCGTGGCCGCTCTGGGGGCCGACCGTCAGGCGCGCCGAGATCGACGGTGAGTTCGTGACCGGCGCGATGGGTCGCGTCTGGCCAGCGGTCGGCCCGCCGCTGCCGTTCGAGCTCACGACCGTCGTGCCAGGCCGACGGTGGTCGTGGAAGGTCGCCGGCGTGCCTGCCACGACCCACGCCGTGGAGGCGTCCGGCGCCGGCGCGCGCCTGAGCATGGGCGTCCCGGTCTGGGCGCCGGCGTACGTGCCGGTCGTGGCGCTCGCGCTGCGCCGGATCGATCGGCTCGCCCGCGCGTGAGGGCAGGACTGACGGGTACCCCGCCGGCATGACTCCCATCGACCCGAACCAGAAGGACCCGAAGGACTGGACACCGGAGGACGCACTGGCGGTCAACGCCGTGCCCGACGAGGTGCGGCTGCACGCCGATCCGTCCGAGACCGAGATCGCCCAGCGCAACGACGGCGCGGTCGTCGACCCGGAGGAGGACGAGCAGCCCTAGAGGTTGGCCTTCTCGGCGCCGATCGTGGTGTCGTCGCCGTGCCCCGTGTGCACGACGGTCTCGTCCGGGAGGGCGAACAGCTTGGCGCGGATCGAGGCCTCGATCGTGGGACGGTCGCTGAACGAGCGCCCCGTCGCGCCGGGACCGCCGTTGAACAGGGTGTCCCCGGTGAACACGACGCCCAGCTCGGGTGCGTGGAGGCACACGGCGCCAGGCGCGTGGCCGGGGGTGTGCAGCACCGTGAGGCTCGTGCCGGCGACCTCGATCGAGAGCCCGTCGGACAGGTCGTGGTCCCAGATGATCGCGTCGCCGTGCGTGAGCTCCCAGACCGGACGGTCGTCGGGGTGCAGGTAGATCGGGGCGCCCGTGCGCTCGCGCAGCTCGGGAGCCACGCGGACGTGGTCGTCGTGCGCGTGCGTGCAGACGATCGCCGTCAGCGTGCGCTCACCGACGAGCGCGAGGATGTCATCGGCCGAGTGCGGGGCGTCGATCACGACGCACTCGGTGTCGTCGCCCACGACCCAGACGTTGTTGTCGACCTGGTGGGTCTCACCGTCGAGGCTGAAGATGCCGGCCGTGACGGCGTGGTCGATGCGGGCGGCCATCAGAGCACCACGACCGATCGCAGGACGTCGCCGTGGTGCATGCGCTCGAACGCGGCCTCGACGCCGTCGATCGTGATCTCCTCGGTCACGAACGCGTCGAGGTCGAGGCGGCCCTGCTGGTAGAGGTCGACGAGCATCGGGAAGTCGCGGCTCGGCAGGCAGTCGCCGTACCAGCTGGACTTCAGCGATCCGCCGCGACCGAACACGTCGATCAGGGGCAGCTCGGGCACGGACATGTCGGGGGTGGGCACGCCCACCAGGACGACGGTGCCGGCGAGGTCACGGGCGTAGAACGCCTGCTTCCACGTCTCGGGTCGGCCGACGGCCTCGATCACGATGTCGGCACCCTCGGCGCCCGGGTACGTCTGCGCGGCGATCTCCTTGATGGCCTCGACCGGGTCGACCTTCGAGGAGTCGACCGTGTGGGTCGCGCCGAGGCGCTTGGCGGTCTCGAGCTTCTTGGCGTCGATGTCGACCGCGATGATCGGGCTCGCACCGGACAGGGCCGCGCCCGCGACCGCGGCCACCCCGACGCCACCGCAGCCGATCACGGCGACAGACCGGCCGCGCGTGGCGCCACCGGTGTTGATCGCGGCACCGATGCCGGCCATGACGCCACAGCCGAGCAGGCCCACCGCGGCGGGCCGGGCCGACGGGTCGACCTTGGTGCACTGGCCCGAGGCGACGAGCGTCTTCTCGGCGAACGCGCCGATGCCGAGCGCGGGGGACAGCTCCGTGCCGTCCTCGAGCGTCATCTTCTGGGTCGCGTTGAACGTGGCGAAGCAGTACTGCGGCTCACCGCGGTTGCACGCGCGACAGTCGCCGCACACCGCACGCCAGTTCAGCACGACGAAGTCGCCCGGGGCGACGTCCGTGACGTCCGGTCCGACGGCCTCGACGATGCCGGCCGCCTCGTGCCCGAGCAGGAACGGGAACTCGTCGTTGATGCCGCCCTCGCGGTAGTGCAGGTCGGTGTGGCAGACGCCGCAGGCCTGCACCTGCACGACGGCTTCTCCGGGTCCGGGGTCCGGCACGTTGATCGTGACGAGCTCGACCGGAGCCCCCTTCGCGCGGGCGATGACGGCCTTGACCTGCTGCATGCGGAACACCCTTCGTCGACTGCTTCGGGTCAGTCTGTCAGCCGGGGGTAGACGGCTGGCGTGCCGGTGACCGGGTCCGGTGAGACGACGCACGGAAGCTCGAAGACCTGCTCGACGAGCTCCGCGGTCAGGACGTCGGCGGGCGCTCCGGTCGTGACGATCGCACCGTCCTTCATGACGATCAGGTGATCGGCGTAGCGCGCGGCTTGGTGGAGGTCGTGCAGGACCGCCACGATCGTCTTCTGCTGGTCGTGCAGCGACCTCAGCAGCTCCAGCACCTGGTACTGGTGCGCGATGTCGAGGAACGTCGTGGGCTCGTCGAGCAGCATGATGGGCGTCTGCTGGGCCAGCAGCATCGCGATCCACACGCGTTGACGTTGCCCACCGGAGAGCTCGTCGACGTGGCGTCCGGAGAGCTCGGCGACCTGCGTCGCGGCCATCGCGTCGGCCACCGCGCTCTCGTCCTCGGCACGCCACTGCTGAATGAGCGACTGGTGAGGGCCGCGTCCCCGCGCGACCAGATCGGCGACGCGGATGCCGTCCGGTGCCAGCGAGGTCTGGGGCAGCAGGCCCAGACGGCGGGCGACCTCCTTGGACCGGTACTCCCGGATCGCGCGACCGTCGAGCACGACCTCGCCCGCCGTGGGCGACAGGACGCGGGCGAGCGTGCGGAGCAGGGTCGACTTGCCGCACGCGTTGGGGCCGATGATCGCGGTGAACGACCCGTCGGGCACCTCGACCGTGAGGCCGGTCGAGATCGTGCGGCCGTCGTAGCCGATCGTCACCCCGTGGGCGGCGAGGCGGGGGAGGGTCATGACGTCCTTTCGTGCCGGCGCGACTCGCGCACGAGCAGCCAGATGAGGTAGGTGCCGCCGAGGCAGACCGTGATTAGGCCGACCGGGATCGTGCGGTAGAGCTCGGCGACGACCAGCGTCAGCAGCTGAGCCGACATCAGCAGTGCGGCACCCATCGCGGCGGCCGACAGGAGGCTGACGCCGGGGGAGTGCGTCAGTCGACGCGCCAGCTGGGGTGCCACGAGGGCCACGAAACCGAGCGGGCCGGCGGCGGCCGTGACCAGGGCCGTCGCGGCCACGCCGACCACGATCAGCGCCAGCCGGGCGGCACCGACCCGGGTGCCGTGGGTCACGGCCAGGTCGTCGCCGAGCTCGAGGCGTTGCAGGGAGGGTGCGAGCAGGGCGCTCACGACGCAGATGCCCGCGAAGGCGGCCAGGGCGGGCAGCATGCTCTCCCACGTCACGCGGCTGAGCGATCCGGCGCCCCAGAACCCGACGGCCATCGCGTCGCCGACGTCGGCGCGCGTGACGAGGTAGCTGTTGACCGAGCCGAGCATCGCCGAGACGCCGATCCCAACAATGATGAGGCGGAAGCCCTGTACGCCGTCGCGGAACGACAGCAGGTACACGACGACGGCGGTCGCGATGCCGCCGAGCGCCGCCGCGCCGGCGAGCGTCCAGTAGTCGCGGGCGCCCAGGGCGAGGATCGCGACGACGACGGCGGTGTAGGAGCCGGCGTCGAAGCCGATGACGTCGGGGGAGCCGAGCGGGTTGCGCGTCAGCGACTGGAAGATCGCCCCGCCGATGCCGAGGGCCGCCCCGAGGACGATCGCAGCCAGGACGATCGGCAGACGCCACTCGAGCACGACCGTGCGGACGAACGCCTCGCCACCGCCCGTGACGGCGCGGACGACCTCGGTCGGGCTCACCGGGTACTCGCCGACCCCGAGCGCCACGACGCCCAGGACGACGGCGAGGGCCACGAGGCCACCGGACACCGCCACGATCCGCACCGGGACACGGGCGGAGAAGCGCCGCGACCGCACGGTGCGGGTGGTGCGACCGAAGTCGATCGCCCCGCCCGCTGCTCCCTCGCTCACAGCCCGCTCGCCCGCGAACGGCGCACCAGCATGATCAGCACGGGGGCGCCGACGAGTGCCGTGACGATGCCGACCTCGATCTCGCCGGGCCGGGCGACGACGCGGCCGAGGACGTCCGCGAGCAGGACCAGGACGGCGGCGGCGAGCGCGGAGTAGGCGATGACCCACCGTTGGTCGGGACCGGTGAACCAGCGCACGAGGTGCGGCACCATGAGCCCGACGAAACCGATGCCCCCGGTCAGGGCCGTGCCTCCACCGGCCAGGAGCGTCACGGCGACGATGCCGAGCACGCGGGTGCGGGCGACGTTCGTGCCGAGGGACCGGGCGAGGTCGTCGCCGAGGGCCACGTCGTTCAGCGCGCGCGCCAGCACGAGCGCCAGCACGAGGCCCCCCGCCAGGAAGGGCAGCACCTGCCACGTGTCGGTCAGTGCGGTGTCGTTGATCGAACCGACGCCCCAGCGCCGCAGCCGCGTGAACGTCTCCGGGTCGATCAGCTGGAGGAACGTGCCCACTCCGTCCAGCACGGCCGCGAGCGCGACACCGGCGAGCACGAGCGTGATGGGGGAGATCGAGCCACCGCTCGATGCGCCGATCGCGTAGACCAGGAGGGTCGCGAGGGCCGCGCCGACGAAGGCGAACCACACGTAGCCCTGGGCGCTCGTGACTCCGAAGAGGCCGACCCCGAGCGTCACCGCGAAGCCGGCTCCCGCGTTGACGCCGAGGATGCCGGGGTCCGCGAGCGGGTTGCGGGTCAAGGCCTGCACGAGCGCGCCGGCGACACCGAACGCCGCGCCGGCGGCGAGGCCGACGACCGTCCGGGGGATGCGCAGCGTCCACACCAGGACCGACGCCTCGCTGTCGTCGTGGGCCCGCAGGCCGGTCCACACCGCGCCCGGCGACAGCGGGTTCGTGCCGAGCGCAAGGCTGAGCAGCACGGCCACGAGGAGGGCTCCCAGGATCGCGACGAGGCCGAGCGTGCGTCGACGCGACCGCGTCCCGTGCGGGGTCGTCCGCGGCGGGGCCGAGACGGTCGTCCTCGTGGTCATGGATCCCTTGTCGCCCGTGGCCGCCGGGTGCCGGTCGGCACCGGCAGGATCCCATGCGCCCCGTTCGACCGAGCATGTGGGTATGGTGAGGCTGCCCTCACCTACGATCCGCTGTCCTGCAGGAGTTCACGTGATGTTCCGCCCCCGCCCGCTGCTGGCCGCCCTGCTCCTCGTCACCGGCCTCGCGGCGTGTGGATCGAGCGACGAAGCTGGCGACGGTCCGACCATCGCGGTCGAGCACAAGTTCGGGACCACCCAGGTGCCGGAGGACGCCGAGCGCGTCGTCACGACCGGCTGGAACGACCAGGACTTCGTCCTCGCGCTGGGGATCGTCCCGGTCGCGACGCGGGAATGGTTCGAGGAGTACGACGAGTACCCGTGGGTGACCGAGGTGACCGGGGGCGACGAGATCCCCGTGCTCGACGGTGACGACATCAACTTCGAGGCGATCGCCGCCGCGAAGCCGGACGTCATCTTCGCGATCTACGAGTCGATCGACAAGCGGACGTACGAGCGGCTCTCGGAGATCGCACCGACCGTCATCCAGTCCGACGAGTACGAGGACGAGTCGACCCCCTGGGACGTGCAGCTGCGGACCACCGCCACGGCGCTCGGCAAGGAGGCCGAGGCGGAGGCGTTGATCGGCGAGGTCCAGGCAAAGATCGACGAGACGGTCCAGGCGCACCCCGAGTTCGCCGGCAAGGTCGTGGTCGAGGACTACGGCCCCGAGGACGGCGGGCACTACCTGATCGGGGAGGGCGACCCGCGTCGCGCGATCTTCGACGCGCTCGGCTTCGCGGCGCAGGAGACGGTCGGCGACGTGAGCGAGGAGCGCCTGGACCTGCTCGACCGGGACGTGCTGTTCGTGCTCGGCGCGACCGAGGAGCAGATGCTCGAGTCGCCTGTGTTCGCGCGGCTGGGCGTCGTACAGGAGGGCCGGACGGTCTACTCGACCTGGGAGTCGACCCTGACCGGAGCGTTGTCCTACAGCGGCCCCCGCGCCCTGCTCTACGCGCTCGACGAGCTCGTGCCCGCCCTGGCGGCAGCCACGGCCCCTCGCTGAGTCGCGCATGGTCCCGGGCGGAGCGGGTACGCGCCCAGGGAGCCGGTGGACAGTCGGTCCACCGCGTCATTCCTGGAGGAACCATGCTGAGGAAGACCACGATCCTGGCGGCTGCCGGCATCGGCTACGTGCTCGGCACCCGCGCCGGCCGTGAGCGGTACGAGCAGATCGTGTCCGCGTTCAACGGTGTGAGGTCGAACCCGCAGGTGCAGAAGGCCGCCGCCCAAGCCCAGGACTACGCCGCCCAGCAGGCGCCGGTCGTCAAGGAGAAGGCCCAGGAGGCCGCCGCGAAGGCGAGCGACAAGGTCAGGGACGTCATCTCCTCTGACGAGGAGTCGACGCCGGACACGTCGGTGCCCGGCGCCCCGAGCGGCGAGACCCCGAAGACGCACGGCGATCCACTCCCGGGCACGCCCGAGAATCCGGTGCAGGCCGACCATGCCTGAGCGCGACGGGCGGCAGGAAGCGACGGTCGGCGAGCTCGTCGTCCAGCTCACGGAGCAGACCAGCCGGCTCGTGCACGACGAGGTCGAGCTGGCCAAGGCCGAGATCCGTGAGAGCGTCCGGCACGCCGGCATCGGTGCCGGTCTGTTCGGTGCCACCGGACTGCTGGCCGTGCTGGGCCTCGGCACGCTGGTCGCCGCGGCTGTCGCGGGGTTCGCTCTCGTCGTCGACGTGTGGCTCGCGGCGCTCATCGTCGCGGCGATCCTGTTCGTCGTTGCCGGCGTCGGCGCACTGCTGGGCGTGAAGCAGGTCAAGGAGGTCGGGCCGCCGCACACGGCCGAGAACGTCAAGAAGGACATTGCCGCAGCCAAGGGGGAGCACGCATGAGCACCAACGAGCGTCCCGGACCGGGAGCATCGGCGAAGCAGATCGAGGCCGACATCGAGCGGACCCGGGATCAGCTGGCCGACACGATCGACGAGCTCGGCGACCGTCTCGCTCCGGCCCACGTGGCGGCACAGGCCAGGGACGGCGTCCTCGCACGCTGGCCGCAGCTCACGGTCCTGGCCGTCACCACGGTGGCGATCGTCGTCGCATGGCGACGCCTCTGACCCTCAGCCGATGGCGCCGCGACGCACGTGCGACGGGGCGCCACCCCGGACCCGCTTGTACGCCGTGCTGAATGCGCTCTCCGAGGCGTAGCCCAGGCGCCGTCCGATCGCGGCGACGCTCTCGTCGCCGCGCAGCAGGTCCTGGGTCGCGATCTCCATCCGCCAGCCCACGAGGTACTCGATCGGACCCGACCCGACCACCGTTCGGAACCGCTCCGAGAGCGTTGATCGCGAGACCGCGCACGTGCGGGCCAGCTCGGCTACGGTCCATCGCCGAGCAGGGTCGCCGTGAAGCGCCGTGAGTGCGCGGCCCACGACGGGATCCGCCAGGCCGCGCAGCCACCCCGGTGGTGTCCCAGGCCCCTGGGCGAGGTGCCAGCGAAGCATCCGGACCAGCATCACGACCGCGAGGTGCTCGACGACCGCGGTCGAGCCTGGCAGGTCTTCCCGTACCTCGCGGGCGACCGTGGCCAGCACCTCGGCGATCGAGGCGGCCTCCGGCGCGCCCGCCGGGACGTGGAGCACGGGAGGCAGCGCGTCGAGGAGGCGCGCGGCCGGGGCGGAGAAGCTGAAGCCGCCGCCGACGGCCACGAACGACGCGTCGACATCCGCGGTGCCGTGGCGCGCGACGCCGGCGACCTGGTGGCTGAACACCGACGACGCGAGGACGGCGGGCGCCGTGAGGTCGCTCGCCAGGACGAATGCCGTCGACCGGGTCAGGAGGAAGCAGTCGCCGGGCTGAACGCGGACTGGTTCCGGCACGCCCTCAACGGTCAGCAGGCACGAGCCGGTCAGGACGACGTTGAACTTCACGCCGTCGGGCGCCTCGAAGAGGATCCGCCACGGGTCGGCGGCGACCTCCAGACGACTCGACACGTGACTTCGCGTCGCGAGGTGGTCGAGGACGTCGGTCAAGGGATCCACGGACCCATTCTGGACGGTCGCGCAAGAAATCCGGACGTCGCGTGATTCTGTGTCCGCCAGGAGCGCCGTAGCGTCGAGGACATGACGCAGCAGCCTGTGACCACGCCGTTCACCGCCCGCACGACGGCGACCGAGATCCTCGACGGCATCGACCTGGAGGGCCGACGGGTGCTGGTGACGGGCGGAGGGTCGGGACTCGGTGTCGAGACAGTCAGGGCCCTGGCGGGCGCCGGTGCCGACGTGACCGCCGCGGTGCGTCGTCGCCCGGACGTCGCGATCGACGGCGTGCGGTACCTCGACCTCGACCTTGCCGATCTCGCTTCGGTGCACCGTCTCGCGCGGGACTGGGAGGGGCCGCTTCACGCCTTCGTGGCGAACGCGGGTGTCATGGCGGTGCCGGAGCGTCGCCTGACCCCGGAAGGCTGGGAGCTGCACCTCGCGACCAACTTCCTCGGCCACTTCGCGCTCGCCTCCGGCCTGCACGCCCGCCTCGCGGAGGCGGGCGGGGCGCGCGTCGTCGTGGTCAGCTCCGGCGCCCACCGGGGGTCTCCGGTCGACCTCGACGACCTGCACTTCGACCGGCGTCCGTACGACCCGTGGACGGCGTACGGACAGTCGAAGTCCGCGGACGTCCTGCTCGCGGTCGGGGCCACTCGGTGGTGGGCCGACGACGGCATCGTCGCGAATGCGTTGAATCCGGGCTACATCCTCACCGCGCTGCAGCGCCACGTCGACGACGACACGATGCGTGCCTTTGGGGCGATGGACGAGGCCGGCAACGTGATCGAGCCCGACTACTACAAGTCGCCCGCGCAGGGGGCGGCAACGGCGGTGCTGCTCGCGGCCTCGCCACTCGTCGAGGGCGTCGGTGGCCGCTACTTCGAGGACAACCAGGAAGCCGCGGTCACGGTCGCCGGCGACCACGGCGTGGCATCGCACGCCGTGGACCCGGAGACCGCCGAGCGGCTCTGGCAGGTGGCCGTCAGATCCGTTCGATGATCGTGGCGTTGGCGAGTCCGCCGGCCTCGCACATGACCTGGAGGCCGTAGCGGCCGCCCGTCTGCTCGAGGTTGTTGAGCAGGGTGGTGGTCAGTCGGGCGCCGGAGCCGCCGAGCGGGTGACCGATCGCGATCGCTCCGCCATTGACGTTGACCTTGTCGAGCGACGCCCCCGTCTCGCGCTGCCAGGCGAGCACGACGGACGCGAACGCCTCGTTGACCTCGAACACGTCGATGTCGTCGATCGACAGTCCGGCCCGCTCGAGCACCTTCTGCGTCGCCGGGATGATGCCGGTCAGCATGTAGATCGGATCGTCGCCCGCGACGGCGAAGGCATGGACGCGGGCGCGGGGCGTGAGCCCGAGACGTCCGGCGGCGTCCTCGCTCGTGACCAGCAGCGCCGCCGAGCCGTCGTTGACCGGTGAGCTGTTGCCGGCCGTGACTCGCCAGTCCAGCTCGGGGAACCGGCGCTCCCAGTGCTCGTCGCGGAACGCGAGCCGCAGACCCGCCAGCGTCTCGGGGGTCGTGTCGGGGCGGATCGTCTCGTCGGTACGGAGGTCGTTGACCCATGTGACCTGGGAGTCGAAGGCGCCGTCCTTCCAGGCCCGGGCGGCCCGCTGGTGGGACTCTGCGGCGAACTCGTCGAGCTCGGCGCGCGACAGGTTCCACCGCTGGGCGATGAGCTCGGCGCTCACACCCTGCGGGACGAGCCCGTCGGCGTAGCGCGCGGCGACGGCGGGTCCGGTGAAGTCCTTGCCCTGGAACTGCGAGCCGATCGGGATGCGGCTCATCGACTCGACGCCGGAGGCGATCGCGACGTCGTACGCGCCGGCCATGACTCCTTGGGCGGCGAAGTGCAGCGCCTGCTGGCTCGAGCCGCACTGGCGGTCGACCGTGACGCCGGGAACGGACTCGGGGAAGCCGGCCGCGAGCAGGGCCCAGCGGGCCGTGTTGCCGGACTGCTCGCCGATCTGGCCGACCGCGCCGCTGATCACGTCGTTGACGACGGCGGGGTCGATGCCGGTGCGCTCGACGAGGGCCGCGAGGGACGCGGCGTGGAGGTCGACGGGGTGGATCTCGGAGTACGCCCCGCCCGGCTTGCCCTTGGCGAGAGGAGTGCGGACGGCGTCGACGATGACGGCGAAGCGGGTGGTGCCCATGGTGGTCCTTCTTCCGGGAGGGGTCCACACCTGACTGTGGTGGACCATAGTCAGAGCGTAACCCCTGACTTCTGACAACCCAAGTCAGGGTAGGGTCGGGTCATGAGCGACGCCCAGCCCGAGCCGACCCTCGACCGCCCCGCCGTCCTGGAGCGGAAGGGGGCCTTCGCCGACCGCGATGCGTGGATCGCCTCGGGGTGGTGCCGTCTCGAGTCCGCGTTGGAGGTCGTCGGCACCCGGTCGGCGATGGTGCTGGTCCGTGAGGTGTTCTACGGTGCGACCCGTTTCGACGAGCTCGTGCGGCGCACGGGTCTGAGCGAGGCCGTGGCCTCGGGCCGCCTGAAGGACCTGGTCGGTCACGGACTCCTGGAGCGTCGTCCCTACCGCGAGCCAGGGGCGCGCACCCGGGACGAGTACGTGCTGACCGACCTCGGCTCCCGCTTGTTCCCGGTCGTGGTGGGCCTCATGGCCTGGGGCGAGGACCTGCGCGACGACCACCACTCGGGGGTGCAGCTGGTCCACCGCGACTGTGGCGCGGCACTGGAGGCGACGGTCCGCTGCACGGCGGGGCACGACGTCCCTCTCGACGAGGGCGCCGTGCGCCTCAAGGACGAGGACTGGGCCCGGGGCGCGGTGCGCCGGGCCTGATTGAGGGGCGATCCGCGCGGGTACTCCCGCAGCATGACCACGATCAGCAGAACGTTCACCGTCGACCCCCAGCCCCACGTCGTGCTGGACTACCTGAAGGACTTCTCGAACGCCGAGGACTGGGACCCGGGCACCGAGACGTGCGTCCGCCTCGACGACGGCCCCGTCGTCGTCGGCAGCACGTGGAACAACACCTCGAAGATCGCCGGCGTCTCGACCGAGCTGGTCTACGAGCTGACCGAGCTGACCGATGCGAAGGTCGTGTTCCACGGCACGAACGAGACCGCCGACACGACCGACACGATCGAGGTCGTGGCGTCGGGCAGCGGCTCGGAGATCACGTACACGGCCGTCATCGAGATGAGCGGAGCCGCGAAGCTTGCGACCCCGCTCGTGAAGCTCGTGTTCGAGAAGATCGGCAGCGACACCGAGGACGACATGGTCACGGTCCTCAACCGTCTGTGACGTCTCGGCGGCCTGCGGACGAACGAAGGCCCTGACCCGATGACTCGGGTCAGGGCCTTCCCCGCATGCGTGATGCGGGGGTCTACGGGGCGCCGGAGCCGTCGGGTCGCGGCTCGGTCTGGGGCTCGGGCACGACGTCCGGATCCGCGGGGCCGGGGAGGCCGGGCTCGATCACGGGCTCGGCCCCGGGGATGCCCGGTTCCACGGGCTTGACCGGCTGGTCCGGGTCGGGTGGTGCGACGGTCATGTCGCTCCTTCCATCGGGTTCGGCGGGGGAGTACCCCGGTGCGGACGATCCATGCGTCCGGACGCTCAGCTCGCCAGCTGGGTCATGCCCATGCCGTCGCGGATGCGCTCGATCACCGCGCTCAGGCGGCGGGAGACCTGCATCTGGGAGATCCCCAGCTCCCGGCCGATGTCGGCCTGGGTGCGCCCCTCGACGAATCGCATGCCGAGAAGGCGACGGTCCTGCGCGCTGAGGCGACGCACGCTGGGCCCGATGGCCTGCAGGTCCTCGGCGCGCTCGAGGTTGTGGTCGACCGCGCCGATCGTGTGGCCGAAGGGTGCGTTGTCGCCCGGCGCGGGCGCGTCGAGCGACCTTGGCGAGAACGCCCCCACGACCGAGTCGGCCTCGCGCAGGGACGCCTCGCTCTCGCCGATCCGCTCCGCGACCTCGGCGGCGGTGGCCTCGCGGGAGAGCTCGCTGCGCAGGTCCTCGCGGGCCACGTTGGCCGCGGCCTGCACCTCCTGCACATGGCGGCCGGGGCGGACCACCCACGCGCTGTCGCGGAAGTGCCGACGGAGCTCACCGAGGATCGTCGGCACGGCGTAGGCCGTGAAGGAGCGGCGGTCGGCGTCGAACCGGCGGACGGCCTTCAGCAGGCCCAGCCGCGCGACCTGCTCGAGGTCGTCCGAGGCGACACCGCGTCCGTTGTAGCGACGCGCGAGGCGCCGGGCGAGGGCGAGATTGTTCTCGAGGACCTCGTTCTGGAGGGCCTCGCGGCGCGGCGACAGCTCGTCGCGGGCCTGGGCGAGGAGCAGACGCGACTGCTCCTCGAGCGTGGTGGGAGTTGACATGGCACGTTCCGTTCTCGAGGAAGGGGAACGGCTGGAGGCTCAACCGGTGAGGCGTGGACTTGTGCCTCCACGGAACCACGGCCAGGCAAACCCGGCAACGCGAGCAGCGCGCTACGACGTCAGGACCACCAGCCGCTGGGTCGCGCGGGTCATCGCGACGTAACGGTCGACCGCGCCGGAGACGCCGGCGCCCAGGCCATCGGGGTCCACGAGCACGACCAGGTCGAACTCCAGGCCCTTCGCCAGGGACGGGGTCAGCGAGCGCACCCGGTCGGACTCCACGGGGAGCGGACACGGTTCGGCGCCGATGACGCACGCGACGCCGTCGTCGTCCGCCTCCAACCAGTGCGTCAGGACCGCGGCGAGGTCCGACGCCGGACGGTGCTCGACGGGGATCTTGGACACGCGGACCGAGGTCGGCACGTTGGCGTCCGGCACGGCGGCTCGAATGACGGGCTCCGCCTCCGCCATGACCTCCGCCGGAGTGCGGTAGTTGATCGTCAAGGAAGCGATTCGGGTGCGGTCCACCCCGACACGCGCGAGGCGCTCGTCCCACGACTCGGTGAATCCCTCGCGTGCCTGGGCGCGGTCGCCGACGATCGTGAGGCTCCGGGACGGGCACCGTGCGAGCACCATCTGCCACTCGGCGTCGGTCAGCTCCTGTGCCTCGTCGACCACGACGTGGGCGAACGGGCCAGCCAGGACGTCCGGGTCAACGGCCGTCATGGCGCTCTCGTCCTCGAGCGAGACCTGCATGTCCTGGCCGCGCAGCGTCGACATGACCAGCATCTCGGAGTCGTCGTTCGCGATGAGCTCGTCCACCACGAGATCCATCCGGGCCCGCTCCGCCGCCAGTGTCGTCTCCCGCTTGCGGCGTCGGCGTGAGGCATCAGGGTCGCCGAGTCGCCGGCGCGCCGCGTCGAGCAGCGGGAGGTCGGACGTCGTCCACGCGTCAGCGGCGTCACGCTGGAGCAGCCTCACCTGCTCCTCGGTCAGGGACGGGGCGCAGCGGCGCAGATAGGCGGGGACCGACCAGAGGTCGGCGACGAGGTCGACCGGGTCGACGATGGTCCAGGCACGGTCGAAAGCATCGACCAGCGCGCGGTTCCGCTCGAGAGCCCGTCGCAGCGCCGCGGTCGGCACCGGTTCGTCCTCGACGCCGTCCTCGTCGAATCCGCCCGTGTCGTGCAGGTCGGCGATGATCTCGACGAGGGCGTCCCAGACCTGGTCGCGCGCCTCGTTGTGCGGGGTGCCGGGATCGGCCGTCCCGAACGCCTCCGCCCAGTCGGCGGGACGCAGACGCACCGTGGCCCACGGCGTCTCGACGTCGAGGGGTCGCGTCGGCGGGTCCTCGTAGAGCGCCACGGCCGGCTCGATCGCGCGGACCAGGTCGACGCTCGCCTTGAGGCGGGCCACCTCCGGGTCACGTTCCGGGAGCGCGTCGCGACCTTCCGGCACGAGGTCGCGCACGGTGCACGTCCGCACCCCGTCCTCACCCAGGCTCGGGAGCACGTCGTCGACGTAGGCCAGGTACGGCTGGTGCGGCCCCACCACGAGCACGCCGCCGCGCCCGGGCCGCAAACGAGGGTCGGCGTGGAGGAGGTAGGCGGCGCGGTGCAGGGCCACGACGGTCTTTCCGGTGCCGGGACCACCGTCGACGACGAGCGCGCCGGCGGCTCCCGCGCGGATGATCGCGTCCTGGTCGGCCTGCAACGTGCCGAGCACGTCGCGCATCCGGTCGGACCGGCTCGCGCCGAGGCTCGCGATGAACGCCGACTGGTCGTCGAGCGCCGCACTGCTCGCGAAACCGTCGGACGAGAAGACCTCGTCCCAGTAGTCGGTGATGCGCCCCTGGGTCCACCGGAAGCGACGCCTGCTCGCGAGGCCCATCGGACGGCCGTGGGTCGCACCGAAGAACGGCTCGGCGGCGGGCGAGCGCCAGTCCACGAGCAGCCGCTCGCCGGAGCTGTCCGTGAGCCCCAGTCGACCGATGTACGTCGTCGTGCCGTCCTCGGCGACCATGCGGCCCAGGCAGAGGTCGAGACCGAAGCGGCGCAGTGTGCGCAACCGAGAGGTGAGCCGGTGCACCTCCTGGTCGCGCTCGACCGCGGCCGTCCCCTCGCGCGCCTCGAGCCGGCGGACCTCAGTGAGCTGGCTGGACAGCTCCTCGGCCTGCTCGGCGAGGCTCGTCGCGATGCGAGCGAGGTGCGTCTCGTCGGGGCTGATCGACGACGGCTCGGCCTTGGCGGCGAGACGGTCGGGCAGCGCGAACGGACTCGCGACGGACGTCGGACGATGACTCATCAAGAACCCCCTGGGAACGGCCGGGATCCCGGCGCGATCGGCCATTCTGGAGGGTCACCGGGGCCTTGCGGCAAGCCCCCGTACGGGATATAACCTGAAGTAGAGGGAGCCGCGAGGCTCCCTTTTTCGTGCCCTCACCGCGCCGACGTGCGGGCTGAGCGTGGGCGGTTAGCGTCGAACGTGAAGCAATCGACGCACCCGATCCGGGAGGAGCACGCATGAGCACGCTGCAGGGAAAGAAGATCGCCGTCCTCACGTCGCAGGAAGGCGTGGAGAAGGCCGAGCTGGAGTCGCCGATCGCCGCGATCCGTGACGCCGGCGGCACCGCGGTCCACCTCGCGCCCAAGCTCGAGCCCGTCCAGTCGATGGTCGGTGACACCGACAAGGACGCGACGTTCGAGCCCGACGCCACGGTGTCGGACGTCGACGTCGCCGACTTCGATGCGCTCGTCATCCCTGGCGGCACCGTCAACGCCGACCACGTGCGCGGCGACGCCGCGTCGGTCGCGCTCGTGACGGCGTTCGTCGAGGCAAACAAGCCGGTCGCCGCGATCTGTCACGGTCCGTGGGCGCTCGTCGAGGCGGGCGTGCTGCCCGGCAAGACGCTCACGTCGTTCCCGACCCTCAAGACCGACATCGTCAACGCCGGGGGCTCCTGGGTCGACGAGACCGTCTTCCACTGCCCGGGCAACGGGTGGGACCTCATCACGTCCCGGAACCCGGACGACCTGGAGGCGTTCAACGCCAAGATCGCCGAGGTCGTGGGCGGGTAGCCTCCGCCGCCGGCGTTGGAGGTACCCCTTTCGAGGCTCCTCGTTCCTCGTCGCACCTCAAGGGGCGGGGCTCCGCCCGCCCCCGGTGGTTGAGGTGTGAGTGCCGCCTGCGGCGCGAGCCTCGAAACCTCGGTCACGATGTCGGTTTCGGTACCCCTTTCGAGGCTCGTTCGTTCCTCACTCGCACCTCAAGGGGCGGGATAGCGCCCTCAATACTCCCTCACGACGTCCTTCGGCTCCAGGTCCGTCCGGACGCCTTTCCAGACGGGGTGCCGCAGGTGGCCGTCGCCGGTGAGCTCGGCGTAGGTGACCTCGCCGACGATCCGCGGCGTGACCCAGCGCGCGTCGCGCGCGACGTCGCGGGGGACCTCGGTGAAGGGTGAGGTCTTGCGCTCGGAGCGCTCCAGACGCCCGGCGAGCTCCTCGAGGTCGCGCTCGCTGAAACCCGTGCCGACACGGCCGAGGTAGGTCAGGCCGCCGTCCTCGGGCAGGCCGACGAGCAACGAGCCGATGCCGCCCGAGCGGCGCCCGTTGCCGGGGCGCCAGCCGCCAATGACGACCGACTGCGAGCGCTGGTGCTTGATCTTGACCCACGAGCGGGTCCGACGACCCGCGAGGTACTTCGAGCCGACGCGCTTGGCCACGACGCCCTCGAGGCCGCGACCGCGGCTCTCCTCGACAGCCTTCGCGAGGGTGCCCGTGAACGCGGGTGGCACCTCCACGCCGTCGAGGTCGTCGAGCGCCAGCTCCGCCAGCTCCTCGCGTCGCCGTGCATACGCCAGGGACGTCAGGTCTCGGCCGCCCGCTCGCAGCACGTCGAACACGAGGAACCGCACCGGCACCTCCTCGCGCGCGGCGGCCACGTCGGCCGGCGCGCTGAGCTGGATGCGGCGCTGCAGCAGCCCGAAGTCGGGGGCGCCGTGCCTGCCCAGGGCTACGATCTCGCCGTCGAGCACGATCGGCTCGCCGGGTGCGATCGTGGCGAGCGCCTCGGTCACCTCGGTGTAGGTGCCCGCCACCTGGCGCCCGGTTCGGCTCAGGAGCGACACGTCACCGCCGTCCAGCACGGCGATCGTGCGCACGCCGTCCCACTTCATCTCGAACGCCCAGTCGTCGCCGGACAGGTCGTCGGCGGTGCCGGGGCTCGCCAGCATCGGCTCGACCGCCAGCTTCGTGAGCGAGGCCCGCTCGCCGACCCCGGCCGGCGCCATGACGTGTGCAAGCCAGCTCTTGCCGGTCCGCACGAGAGCCAGTCGACGGGGTCCTCCGGCGAGACCTCCGTCGCGGCTGCCGCGCAGGGTCACGATGACCTCGCCGTCGTTCCACTTCTCGGTGTCGTACTCGCCCGTGTCCCAGATCAACGACTCGCCGGCCCCGTACTCGCCCTTCGGGATCGTGCCCTCGAACGTCGCGTACTCGAGCGGGTGGTCCTCGGTGGGCACCGCGAGTCGGTTCCGCCTCGGGTCGTCGGGGATGCCCTTGGGCAGGGCCCAGCAGCGCAGCACGCCGTCGCGCTCGAGCCGGAGGTCCCAGTGCAGGCTGCTCGCGTGGTGCTCGTGGACGACGAACAGGCGGCCCTCGCCGGAGCCCTGGGGAGCGGGAGCGGCCGGGACCGGCTCGGGCGTGCGGCGGGCGTCGCGCTTGGACCGGTACTCGCGCAGGAGGTCGGTCTCGCCAGCCTCGGACGCCCCCGCCTCGTGGCCGAGCGGCGCCATGGGGTCCTTGCGCCGCTTCATCCTGGCCAGCACCTCGTCCATCCGCAGGTGCCGGAGATCGGGGTCGTTCAGCTCGCGCCACGTTCGGGGGACCGCGACGAAGGGCTCGTCGCGTCCGCGCAGCGAGTACGGGGCGACGGTCGTCTTGTTGCCGTTGTTCTGGCTCCAGTCGACGAGCACCTTGCCCTGGCGGTCGGTCTTGCGCATCGACGAGACCACGAGATCGGGCAGCTGCTCCTCGAGCGCCTGGGCCAGTCGCTTCGCGAAGGCGTTGATCGCCTCGGAGTCGTTCGATCCGTCCAGGGCGGCGTAGAGGTGGATGCCCTTGCTGCCGCTCGTGACGGGGTATGGCTCGAGCCCGATGTCCTTCAGGAGCGTCCTGGCGTGCTTCGCGACCTCGACGCACTCCGGGAGCCCGACCCCCGGGCCGGGGTCGAGGTCGAGCACCAGCCGGTCGGGGTTCTCGTGCGTGCCGTCGGGACCGACGCGCCACTGCGGCACGTGCAGCTCGAGCGCGGCGACCTGCCCCGCCCACGCGAGCGCGGCGGGCTCCTCGAAGCGCGGGTAGGTCGTGCGGTGGTTCTTGTGGGCGATCTCCACGCGAGGGATCCAGTCAGGTGCGGAGTCGGGGAGGTTCTTCTCGAAGAAGACCTCCCCGGGCTTGCGCTCGGTGCCGACGCCGTCGACCCAGCGCTTGCGGGTCAGGATGCGTCCGGTGACGTGGGGGAGCAGGTACGGGGCGATCTCGACGTAGTACCGGATGACGTCGGCCTTCGTCGTGCCCGTCGCCGGGTAGAGGACCTTGTCGGGATGGGTCAGCCGGAGCTGACGCCCGCCGATCTCGGTCGTGAGGGCCGATGCCACGTCACGCCGACTTCTTCTTGGCGGCGGTCTTCTTGGCCGCCGTCTTCTTCGTGGTGGCCTTCTTGGCGGTCGTCTTCTTCTTCGCCGCGGTCTTCTTGGCCGGAGCCTTCTTCGCTGCCGTCTTCTTCGTTGCCGTCGTCTTCGCGGCGGGCTTCGTGACGTTGGTCTTCTTCTTCGACAGGCTCCGCTCCAGCGCGTCCATCAGGTCGATCACGTTGTCGCCGGCGTCATCACCGCTGTCGTCGGTCACCAGCACCTCGGCGTCATCGCCCTTCTCGAGCTTCTGGGCGATCAGGTCGCGCAGCTGCTCCTGGTACTCGTCGGTGAACGCGCCCGGGTCGAAGTCGTCGGACATCGACTCCACGAGCTGCGAAGCCATGTCGCGCTCGCGCTGCGAGATCTTCGGGGTGGAGCCCAGCACCTCGAACGCCGGGGAGCGGACCTCGTCGTCCCACAGCATGGTCTGCAGCACGAGGACGTCGCCACGCACGCGCAGGGCGGCCAGGCGGGTCTTGCGCCGCAGGGCGAAACGCACGATCGCGGTGCGGTCGGTGTCCTCGAGTGCGCGTCGCAGGAGGGTGTACGGCTTCAGGGCCTTGTCCTCCGGCTCGAGGAAGTAGGCCTTGTCGAGCCGGAGGATCTCGACCTGGTCGGCCGGCACGAACTCCACGACCTCGATCTCGTGGTCGCGCTCGGCGGGGAGCAGCTCGAAGTCCTCGTCGCTCAGCACGACGCGGCGACCGCCCTCCTCGTAGGCGCGGTCGATGTCCTCGTACGGCACGACCTTGCCGCACTCCTCGCACCGTCGCTGGTACTTGATGCGGCCGCCGTCCTCGGCGTGCACCTGGTGCAGGGGGAGGTCGTGCGACGAGGTCGCGCTGTAGACCTTCACGGGGACCGAGACCAGCCCGAAGCTGATGGCGCCCTTCCAGATCGCTCGCATGCCTCAGTGAACCGCGAAGTCAGGCCGGGCGCACCATGTCGGGCTCACTCCGACGCCGACTCCATGGGCTCGTCGGGGCGTCCTTCGTCGTCGAGCTCGCTGGCGTCGGGCGAGGGCTGGGTCGGCGCCTGGTCGGTGTCGGGCTCGGTGTCGGGCGAGGTCTTCGGGTCGACCGGCGCGTGGCCGTCGGTGCCGGGGCCGGCGTCAGGGTGTGAGGGCGTGCTCATGAGGGCTCCTTCGGTCGGTTTCAGGACGGCGAGGGAGTACCCGCGTCGAGGCCCTTCACGCGGTCGGGTGCATGAACGTCCGAGCACGGGGTACTGCCCGGCCATGAGCAACTTCACCGATGACCAGCTGGAGGCGATCCAGAACGTCGTGAACCACGTCGGCAGCTACCAGGACGGGGCGCCCTCGGGCACCGTCAAGGAGGAGCTGACCCGCGGGTTCGACGAGGCCGGTGTGACCGTGGAGGAGGGCCAGGTGGATCGACTTGCGCAGGCGATCGACAACGCCGACGGCACGATCGACGCCGCCGACGTCCTGGGCTGACTCCGCACCACACCATCGCGAACCCCGCACCCGAGACGACCGGGCGCGGGGTTCGCGTCGTCAGGACGAGGAGACCGCCCTGCTGTACGCCTCGGCGAACGCCGTCAGGTCCGCCAGGAAGGTCGAGGCGCGCTCGACGGGAACGGCGTCGAGGGCCTGCTCGACGTAGCCGACGTGCCGATCGAACGAGCGGTTGAACAAGGCTCGGCCGGCGTCGGTGACGACCAGGGGTCGGGCGTGGTGCTCGTCGAGGTCGGCCCGTGCGAGCAGCCCTTCGCCAAGGGCGGCGTTGACCTGTCGGTTGACGGTCGACTGCTCGAGGCCCAGCTCGTCGGCGATCTGGCGCATCGTGCGGGGCTGCCCGTCGGAGAGCAGCCACAGGAGCCGGCGGTCGGCGACGCGGACCTCGGCGACGTCCTCCGCGGCGCGTTGGGCCCGTTCCAGCATCGCGATCGCGATGATCGCCATGCCGGCCGGGGTCTCGCGCAGATCGTCGGTGACCCGACTCATAGGACTCCTCGGTAGTTCCTTGGTGCAACGATGTGTATTCTACATATCAAGCATGCGTCTCGAGCACGCCCAGACTTCCTGAAGGACCATCATGAGTGCCACCCTCCCGACTCGGCGGGTCTTCCCGCCCTCGGCGATCATCGCCGTCCTGTGTCTCGGCAGCCTGTCCGGCGCCCTGATGCAGTCGCTCGTGATCCCGATCCAGAGCGAGCTTCCCGAGCTGCTGAACACCGACCCCGGCAGTGCGTCGTGGGCCATCACGGCCACGCTGCTCGCCGCTGCGGTCACGATGCCGGTCAGCGGTCGCCTCGCCGACATGTACGGCAAGAAGCGCGTCCTCGTCGCGTCGGCCGCGATCCTCGCGGTCGGCTCGCTCGTCGCCGCGATGTCGAGCACGCTGGCGCCGTTCCTGACCGGCCGTGCCCTGCAGGGCGTCGCGATGGGGTACATCCCGGTCGCGATCAGCCTCGTCCGCGAGATCGCGCCGAAGGAGAAGGCCAACAGCGCCGTCGCCACGGTCAGCGCGACGCTCGGCGTCGGCGGCGCCCTTGGCCTCCCTCTGTCCGCCTGGATCGCCGACAGCTACTCGTGGCACGGGCTGTTCTGGCTCTCAACCGTGCTCGCGCTCGTGATCCTCGTGCTCACGATCGTGGTCGTGCCCCACGTGTCCGACGGTCACCCCGCGCACCTCGACGTCGTCGGCATCCTCGGTCTCGCCGTGGGGCTCAGCGCCGTCCTGATCGGCGTGAGCAAGGGGTCGAGCTGGGGCTGGAGCGACCCCGAGACGGTCGGCAGCATCGTCGGGGGACTCCTGGTGCTCCTCGCCTGGGGTGCCTACGAGCTCCGGCACGCCGATCCGCTGGTCGACCTGCGGATCTCGGCGCGCCGGCCCGTGCTCTTCACCAACCTCGCCGCGGTGCTGATCGGCTTCGGCATGATGGCGCAGTCGATCGTCATGCCGCAGCTGCTGCAGCTGCCGGAGGCCACCGGGTTCGGCCTCGGCCAGACGATCCTGCAGGCGGGACTGTGGATGGCGCCCGCGGGCTTCATGATGATGCTGTTCGCGCCGGTCTCCAGCGGGCTGCTGACGAAGATCGGTGCTCGCATCACGCTGTCGATCGGTGCAATCGTCGTGAGCCTCGGCTACGTCGCCTCCCTTCTGCTGATGGGTTCGCCGTGGCAGCTCATGATCGGTGCGCTGATCGGCTCTGCTGGTGTCGGCATCGGCTACGCGGCGATGCCCACGCTGATTCTCGACAACGTCCCGGCCCACGAGGCCGGCTCGGGTGTCGGCGTCAACGCGCTCATGCGCTCGGTCGGCACGACGATCGCCGGTGCCGTGATGGCGGCGATCCTCACGAGCAAGACGATCGAGCTCGCTCCGGGGGCGTCGGTGCCCAGCGAGAGCGCGTTCCAGGTCTGCTTCGTCGTCGGTGCGGGTGCGGCGCTCGCCGGCGCGCTCGTGGCGCTGCTGGTGCCGCGCCTGCGCCGCCCCGACCCTGCCGCGCAGCAGCCCGCCGACGGTGACGCGGACGTCACGGAGGCCGTGCCCGTCGGCGCGTGAACCCTGCGCGCCTGAGGGTCGTCTAGCGTGTCCGCATGACCGGAGGCCACGCGCACGCCGCCCCCGAGTCCCGGCGACTGCGCACCATCGCGCTCCTCGTCATCGCGCCCATCGCGGTGCTGACGCTCGCGGCGATGCTGTGGCTCTGGCCGTCGGGCGACACCCAGGGCGCCGACGACGTCGCCGGCACGCAGGTCGCGGGCGAGGTCACGTCGATCGACCGCGTCACGTGCGAGGACGGCCTGACGGGAGAGACCAACGGGTGCGGCACGGCTCAGGTCCGGCTGCTCGAGGGCACGGGTTCCGGTCGCGGCGTCGAGGTCGACCTGCCGAACGGCAGCGGGGCGCCCGAGATCGGCGAGGGGGACTCGGTCGTCGTCCTCGTGAGCGACACGCCGGACGGCGACGTCTACTCCGTCGTCGACCAGCAGCGCGGTGCCGGGCTGAAGATCCTGGTGCTCGCCTCGGCGCTGGCCCTGTTCGCCTTCGGGCGCTGGCGCGGCGTCACGGCCCTCGTGGGCCTGGTCGTGACGTTCGGGGTGCTGCTCGGGTTCATCGTGCCGGCGATCCTCGACGGCGAGTCGCCGATCCTCGTGGCCCTCGTGGGGTCGGCGGCGATCATGCTGTCGGTCCTGTACCTGACGCACGGCTTCACCCTCGCGACGACCGTGGCGCTCGTCGGCACCGTCGCGAGCTTCGTGCTGACCGGCCTGCTCGCGTACGTCGCGGTGGCGGGGCTTCACCTGACGGGCGTCACGGACGACCTGTCGATGGCGGTCGGCATGAACTACGACATCGACATGCGCGGGCTGCTGTTGGCGGGCATCGTGATCGGCTCGCTCGGCGTGCTCGACGACATCACGGTGACCCAGGCCGCGACGGTCGGTGAGCTCGCCCGGGCCAATCCGGGGTACGGCTTCCGGCAGCTCTACGGCGCCGCGAACCGCGTCGGGCGGGCCCACATCGCCTCGGTCGTGAACACGATCATCCTCGCCTACGCCGGGTCGTCGCTGCCGGTCCTCGTGCTCGTGGTGGCCGACAACGGCTCGCTCGCCGAGGCCGTCACCGACCAGTTCCTCGCGCAGGAGATCGTGCGCAGCCTCGTCGCGACGCTCGGCCTGATCGCGGCAGTGCCGATCACGACGGCCCTGGCAGCCGTGGCCCTGGGCCGGGTGCGCGACGAACCGGTCGCGGCTGCCGACTGACGGCGTGGAGCATCGAGAGAAGGATGCGACGGTGTGCAGGCAACCTCCTGAGGGTCGCGAGAGGTTGCCTGCACACCGCCCGCGCCTGATCTCGTCGCCTTGCGTCGTCAGGTGGCGTGGTTAGCGTGGGAGACATGACCTCTCGCAACGCACTCCTCGTCCTGACCAGCCACGACGACCTCGGTGGCGTGCGCAAGACCGGCTACTTCGTCGGTGAGGCTGCGCACCCGTGGAAGGTCTTCACCGACGCCGGGTGGAACGTCGACATCGTCTCGATCGCCGGCGGGGTCCCGCCGGAGGACGGGCGTGACGAGGACGACGCCGTCCAGGTCGAGTTCCTCGAGAACGAGGCCGTGACGAAGCAGCTCGCCAACACGAGGCGGCTCTCCGAGGTCAGCGCCACCGACTACGACACGGTCTACTTCGTGGGTGGGCACGGCACCATGTGGGACTTCCCCAACGATCCCAGCGTCGCAGCGGTGGGCCGCACGATCTACGAGAACGACGGCGTCGTCGCGGCGGTCTGCCACGGACCGTCGGCACTGGCCGGCATCACGCTCAGCAGCGGCCGCTCGATCGTGGCCGGCAAGAAGGTCGCGGCGTTCACGAACGCCGAGGAGGAGGCGGCAGGCCTGACCGACGCCGTCCCGTTCCTGCTCGAGACCAGGCTGACCGAGCTCGGCGCCACGGTCGAGACCGGCCCGAACTTCACGGAGAACGTCGTCGTCGACGGACGCCTCGTGACGGGCCAGAACCCGCAGTCCGCCGCAGGTGTGGCGCGCGAGGTCGTCGAGTCCCTGCACTAGGACCCTCGCGCCTCAACGGCTCATGAAATCCGCGATGAGCCGAACCGCGCGGCGTCCCTCCGGAGTGAACGTCGCCGCCGGGTAGACGTGGAACCCGCTCGGCTCGACGTGAAAGCTCAGGTCGACGCCCGCGTCGAGCGCGCGCTCGCAGAACTTGAGCGAGTCGGCGAGCAGCACGTCGTGCCCGCCCTGGAGCACGAGCGTGCGGGGGAGACCGGTGGGATCGGCGAAGATCGGGCTCACGCGGGTGTCCGTGACCTCGCGCGCACCGGCCCACTGCAGACCTGCCCACGCGGCGCCGGGGATGTCGAGCATCGGGTCGACCTCGACGAGGCCCGGCGCGACCGGGTTGGACGCCGACGGGTCGAGCCACGGGGCGATCAGCACGAGCCCGTCGACCTGCTGGCCGTGCAGGGCCAGGCTCACCGAGAGACCGCCGCCCGCCGAGTCGCCGCCGAGGAACACGGGTCGACCCGCGGCGCGCTGGCGCACGGCCTCGAGCACGGGCGGCACGAACGCGAACGCGTCGTCGACCGTGTGCTCGGGCGCCAGTCCGTAGAGCGGCACCGTGACGGTGGCGCCGGTCCGCGCGACGATCTTGCCGAGGAACGCCCAGTGCGCCGGGATGATCGCCGCCACGTAGGCGCCGCCGTGCAGGTAGACGAGCTCGGTGCCGGTGCCCTTCGTCCGTGGGGTCAACGTGATGACCGGGAACCCGCCGACCGTCTCGGTCGTGACGTCGCACGTGCTGCGGACGCGCCGTGACACCTCGGCCGGGCCCTCGCGCTCGGCGACGCGCTTCTGCGCCGACTCGACGGAGGTGAGGGTCTTCGGCCGCCGCGCGAGCACGGCGCGGGCGAGAGACATGCTCAGCGACATGCGGTCAGGCTAGGTCAGGAGAGCCGTGATGAGCGCGACGGCTGGGACCGACAGCAGGGTCGAGGCGAAGATCGCGTCGCGCGCCAGGATCGTGGCGCGGCCGTACCGGCTCGCGATGACGAAGATGTTCTGCGCCGTCGGGAGCGCCGCGATGACCGTGACAGCAAGCAGCTCCGGGCCCTCCAGGCCCAGAGCGAAGCGCGCGACGGCGTACGCCACGAGCGGCTGCACGACCATCTTCAGTGTGACGATCGTCCAGAGCAGTCGGGGCCGGTCACCGGTGCCGGGCCGCGGTCCGAGCCGCAGCGAGATGCCGTAGGCGATCAGCATGCCGGGCACCGCCATGCCGCCGACGAGCTCGAGCGGGTCGTGCACGACGCGGGGGAGCGGGGTCGACGTGACCGACAGCAGGACACCCACGATCGAGCCGAGGGTGAGCGGGTTGCGGAACGGGCGCGACATGACCTGGAGCCAGGAGAGCCGTTGCTCGGCGACCGCCGAGTCCAACACGGTGAGGACGAGCGGCTGGAGCAGCAGCATCTGCAGCAGGAGCGCGGGGGCGACGAGTGCGGCGTCGCCGAGCACGTAGGCCGCGATCGGCAGGCCCAGGTTGCCGGCGTTGACGTACGACGCGGAGAGCGCTCCCACGACGGTGTCGGCGAGGTCCTGCCGGAACACGAACCGGGCCAGCAGGACGTAGAGCGTCACGACGACCAGGACCGAGGAGACCGTGGCGATGAGATTGGCCGACAAGACCGTCGACACGTCGGCGTCGGACAGCACGGTGACCATCAGGGCCGGACTCGCGACGTAGAACGCGAGCTTCGAGAGCATCTGCTGCGCGGCGAGGTCGAACAGCCCGACCCGGGCCAGGCCCCATCCGAGAGTGATGACGGCGATGATCGTCGCGAAGCCCTCGACCACACCCGTCACTCGTCCCATGATCCCGCACGAACGGGCGTCCCGCGCCGGAGGGGCGCTGTCGGACCGCATCGGCATCACGCGATGCCGGTTGGTCATGACCATCTCGGCGGCCTCGGTCGACTGCGGTCGTCGCGGCGAACGTTGCTAGCGTCGGGGAATGTCGTCACGCGTGCTCCTGTCGTGCCCCCTGCCGTCCGATCTCGCTGGTGCGCTGGTCCAGCGGTACGAGGCCGTGACGGAGCCCGGACCGGGCGTCACGGTGGCCGTCACGACCTCCCGATACGGGTTGTCGGCCGAGCAGATCGCCGACCTGCCCGACTTGAGGGCCATCGCGAGCTTCGGCGTGGGTTACGACTCGATCGACCTCGACGCCGTCAGGGAGCGCGGCATCGCGGTCAGCACGACGCCGGACGTCCTGACCGACGCGGTGGCCGATCTCGCCGTGGGCCTGCTGATCGACTCGGTCCGCAAGCTCAGCGCGTCGGACCGCTACGTGCGTCGCGGTGACTGGGTCACGGAGGGCACGTACCCGCTCACGGGCCACGTGACCGGGCGCAAGGTCGGCGTCGTCGGCCTCGGCCGGATCGGGCAGGCCATCGCCGACCGGCTGACGGCGTTCCGCTGCGAGATCGGCTACCACAACCGGCGCGAGGCCGACGTCGCGTACCCGTGGTTCCCGTCGGTCGTCGAGCTCGCCGCGTGGGCCGACGTGCTCGTGCTGGCCGCGCCTGGCAGCGGAGACCCGATCGTGGGTGCCCCGGAGCTCGAGGCCCTCGGTGCCGACGGTCACCTCGTCAACATCGGCCGGGGAAGCCTGGTCGACGAGCCGGCGCTGATCGCTGCGCTGACCGCGGGCACCATCGCTGGGGCGGGCCTCGACGTGTTCGCCGACGAGCCGAACGTGTCGGAGGAGCTGCGGGCGCTCGAGTCGGTCGTCCTGGCGCCGCACGTCGGCTCGGCAACGCACGACACGCGCCGCGCGATGGCCGACCTGGTGCTCGCCAACGTCGAGGCGTTCCTCGAGCGCGGCGAGCTCGTGACCCCGCTGACGTGACCCCCACGTCATGACAGAGGCGCTGCTCGTCCTCGCGGGGATCGGCGCCGGGCTGTGCGGCTCGGTCGCCGGGCTCGCGTCGCTCGTGAGCTATCCGGCGCTGCTGGCGTTCGGGCTGCCGCCGCTCGTCGCGAACGTCACGAACACGACCGCGATGGTCGGCACGGCTGCGGGCTCGATCAGCGGGTCGCAGCCCGAGCTGAGAGGCCAGGGCCGGCGGGTCGGCGTGCTCGTGGCCCAGACCTTCGTCGGCGGGCTGCTCGGCGCGGCGCTCCTGCTGTCGATGCCGGCCGAGGCGTTCGAGGCCGTGGTGCCCTGGCTCGTCGCGCTCGGCTCGGTGCTGCTGCTGGCGCGCGACCGCATCCGTGCGTGGGCCGTTCGGCGCGACCAGGCCCGGGGCGTGCCGGGGCCCCGGTGGACAGGGCCAGTGCTGATGGTGCTCGTCGGCGTCTACGGCGGCTACTTCGGAGCCGGCGTCGGTATCATCGCGCTCGCGATCCTCGCCGCCCGGACCTCCGAGCCCATCGCGATCACGAATGCGGTCAAGAACGTCGCGACGGGCGTCTCCAACCTGGCGGCCGTGCTCGTGTTCGTGGTCGTCGCCGATGTCGACTGGAAGGCCGCGCTCCTGCTCGGCGCGGGTGCCGTCGTGGGCGCCGCCGCCGGTCCGTGGGTCGTGCGCCGGGTGCCGGAGAAGCCGTTCCGGATCGCCGTCGCGATCGCGGGCCTCGGCCTCGCGGTCTCGCTGGCCGTCTAGCGCTCGGGCCTCAGCGCACCAGGCAGGGACGCTTGGAGTCGAACTGCCAGCCGGGCACGAGGTATTGCATCGCGACCGCGTCGTCACGGGAGCCGAGACCGTGCTCGAGGTAGAGCTCGTGCGCCGCGGCGACACGGTCGTCGTCGAGGGTCACGCCGAGGCCCGGCGCGTCGGGCACCGCGATCGCGCCGTCGACGATCTGCGGAGCCTTGACCGTGAGGTCCTGGCCGTCCTGCCAGATCCAGTGCGTGTCGAGCGCCGTGATCTCGCCCGGAGCGGCGGCGCCGACGTGGGTGAACATCGCGAGCGAGACGTCGAAGTGGTTGTTGGAGTGCGAGCCCCAGGTGAGGCCGAAGTCGTGGCAGAGCTGCGCCACGCGCACCGAGCCGCGCATCGTCCAGAAGTGCGGGTCGGCCAGCGGGATGTCGACCGACTGCTCGCGGACCGCGTGGGCCATCTCGCGCCAGTCCGTCGCGATCATGTTGGTCGCAGTGGGCAGGCCCGTCGCCCGCCGGAACTCCGCCATCGTCTCGCGGCCGGAGAACCGGCCCTCGGGACCGCACGGGTCCTCGGCGTAGGCCAGCACGTCGCGCAGGCTGCGACCGATCTCGATCGCGTCGGCGAGCAGCCAGCCGCCGTTGGGATCGAGGGTGATCCGGGCCTCGGGGAACGCCTCCTTGAGGGCACGCACCGCCTCGGCCTCTTCGCGGCCGGCGAGCACGCCGCCCTTGAGCTTGAAGTCGGTGAAGCCGTACCGGTCGGCGGCGGCGCGCGCGAGGCGCACGATGCCGTCGGGGACCATCGCCTCGAGGCGGCGCACGCGCTCCCAGTCGTCAACAGGCGCGTCCTCGTGCAGGTACGGCAGGTCGGTGCGGCTCGTGTCGCCCACGTAGAAGAGGTAGCCGAGCATCGGCACGTGCGAGCGTTGCTGCCCGTCGCCGAGCAGCTCGGCGACCGGCACCCCGAGGTGCTGGCCGTGCAGGTCGAGCAGCGCGGACTCCAGCGCCGTGACGGCGTGGATCGTGGTGCGCTGGTCGAACGTCTGCACGCCCCGGCCGCCGGCGTCCCGGTCGGCATACGTCGTAGCGACCTGGCGCAGGAGTGATCCGTACCGGGCGACCGGCTGACCCACGAGCTGGCTCGCGGCGTCGTCGATCGTCTGGCGGATCGACTCGCCGCCGGGCACCTCGCCGACGCCCGTGCGGCCGTCGCTGTCGGTCACGAGGGCGAGGTTGCGGGTGAAGAACGGGCCGTGTGCGCCGCTGAGGTTCAGCAGCATGCTGTCGTGCCCCGCGACGGGGACGGCCTTGACGCTGGCGATCGTGGGCCCCGACGTCGTGCGCAGTGCAGTCATGCGCGTCACACTACGAGTCGGCGTGATTCCCGTCCAAGATCAAGTGCGGATCGAGTGATGCCTGCGAGGTATCAGCCCTCGAGGGCGTCCAGGACGGTCTGCAGTGCGGGGTTGTCGGAGTCGCGCGACCAGAGAAGGTGGAGCTCGGCCTGCTGGTCGGTCACGCCGCGCAGGGACAGGTAGGTCACGCCGTCGATGTGCAGCCCCTGCGCCGACTCCGGCACGAACGCAACGCCACGCCGGCCGGCGACGAGCCAGATCATCGTGAGGATCTGGCTCACGGTGTGCACGACGTTCTGGTGACCGACCGGCACCATGCGCACCACGAGGTTGGAGAAGTAACGCGCCTTGGTGGGGGAGTGCATCACGAGGGGCTCCTGCACGAGGTCGTCGGCCACGACGTCGCGCCCGAGCGTCGTCATCCAGTGGCCGACCGGCACCGCGAGGACCATGGGCTCGGCATGGAGCAGGCGCGACGCGAACTGGTCGGTGTCGAACGGAGGCCGCGCGAGGCCCAGGTCGAGCTCGCCGGACAGCAGGCCCGCGACCTGCTCGCTCGTGACCATCTCGTAGAGGTCCAGGTCGATGTCGGGCGCCTCGGTCGCGATCGCGTTGAGGACGCGGGTCAGGGTGCCGTAGGTCGAGGCGGCGGTGAAGCCGATGCGGACGGTGCCGGTGGAGCCGGCGGCGATGCGACGGGCCCGGTCCGGCGCAACCTCGGCCAGGGTCAGCAGGCGGCGCGCCTCGGCGAGGAACGCCGTGCCGGCCGGGGTGAGTGAGACCTTACGGTTGTCTCGGTCCAGCAGGCGCACGCCGACGGACCGCTCGAGCTTCTGGATCTGACGGCTGAGCGGCGGCTGGGTCATGAGGAGACGTTCGGCGGCCCGGCCGAAGTGCAGCTCCTCGGCGACGGCGACGAATCCGCGCAGCTGGTCGAGGGAGAACATGATGCAGTCAAGGTATCACCTGATGTCCCATTGGGCTTGGACATGCATGAATCCCAAATCTAAAGTCGCCACGTGCCCTCGGCGTGACGCCGCTCACACGGGCCGGATCGAAGGAGACACCATGACCACCTCACCCACGCGACGCCTCAAGGCGCTCGCCGGCGTGGCCGTTCTGGCCCTGGGCCTGTCCGCCTGCGGCGGCGGCAACCTCGGCTCCGACGACTCGGGCGAGAACTTCCCCGACGGCGCGATCAACCTGACCGTCGGCCAGGACCCGGGCGGCAGCACCGACCTCATCGCCCGCGCGCTCGCGGGCCCGGTCTCCGACGACCTGGGTGTCGAGGTCCCGGTCCTCAACCGCCCCGGTGCCAACGGCGCGCTTGCGGCCAAGGAGCTCGCCTCCAAGTCGCCCAACGGCCAGGAGCTCATGGTCATGAACCTCTCGCTCGTGGCCATCACGAGCCTGACGGTCCCGGAGGACGACGCGGTCGACCTCGACGACTACACCGTCATCACCGGCATCTCCGAGGACGACTACGTGCTGGTCTCGAACTCCGGCAGCGGGCTCGAGACGATCGATGACCTGAAGGCCGCCGGCAGCGTCGACTACGCGACGACCGGCACCGGAACCGGCAGCCAGCTCTCCTCGGCCCTGTTGTTCAAGCTCGCCGAGATCGACGGCACCGCCGTGCCGTTCGACGGCGGATCGCCGGCCCTGACCGCCGTCCTCGGCAACCAGGTCGACGTCGCCAGCATCCAGCTCGGTGAGGCCGTGCCGCAGATCGAGGCCGGCACCATCACGCCGATCGTGACGTTCGCTGCCGACCGCAACGAGTTCCTCGATGACGTGCCCACGGCCGTCGAGGAGGGCTATGACGTCGAGGTCGCCCAGGCCCGCGCGATCGTCGGTCCGAAGGACATGTCCGACGACGTCGTCAAGGAGCTGCGCGACGCCTTCACGAAGGCCTTCGAGACCAAGGACTACCAGGCCTTCAACGAGAAGAACCTCCTGCGTCCGCAGGAGCTCGACGGCGCCGAGCTGACCGAGGCCTGGAACCAGTCGATCGAGACCTACCGTCAGCTGACGGAGGAGCAGGGCATCGACCTCGGGTCCTCCGAATGAGCGAGCCGATGACGCCGGACCGCGCCGAGACCCCTGTGACGGCCGAGGCTGGGCCGACCGAGGCTGGGAGCGTCGACGAGCTCGTCGCCCAGTGGGAGGACGAGAAGCCTCCCGCGTCGGGTCCGGTCACCAACGTCGCGACGGGTGCCCTCGTGGCCCTGCTCGGCGTGGCTGGCGTCATCGGCTCCCGCTCGCTCGGGGTGGGCAGCGCCTCGGAGCCCGCTCCGGGCACCTGGCCCCTGATCATCTCGATCGGGCTGGTCGTGCTGGGTCTGGTGCTCGTGATGCGCGCTCGCACGGCCGGGTTCGGCGAGAAGTTCAGCGTTGACAGCTGGCGGGTCGCCTCCGGTCTGGCCACGATGATCGCGTTCACCCTGCTGATCGGTGAGATCGGCTTCGAGATCCCCGCCGCGCTGCTGGCCTTCTTCTGGCTCAAGGTCCTCGGCAACGAGGGCTGGCGGTCGTCGGTCATCGGCGCCGTGCTGATGCCGGTCGTCTTCTACCTGATCTTCGTCACCGCACTGTCGACGAACATCCCCCACCGGTTCTAGGACACCCTGAAATGGACTTTGCACCTGTCATCGACGGCTTCGGGGTCGTCCTTCAGCCCGAGAACCTGCTCTACTGCCTGATCGGCGTCACGGTCGGCATGCTGATCGGCGTGCTGCCGGGCCTCGGCCCGGCCGCCACCGTCGCGATCCTGCTGCCCATCACGCTGACGGTCGAGCCCGTCACGGCCATCATCATGCTGGCCGGCATCTTCTACGGCGCCCAGTACGGCGGCACCATCACGTCGGTCCTGCTGCGGCTTCCCGGTGAGGCGTCATCGGTCGTCACGGTGTTCGACGGCTACGCGATGGCCCGCCAGGGCCGCGCTGGCGCGGCTCTCGGCATCGCCGCGATCGGCTCGTTCGTCGGTGGCACGCTTGCCATCATCGGCCTGACGTTCTTCGCGCCGCTCGTGGCGTCGTTCGCCCTCGACTTCGGCCCGCCGGAGTACACGATCCTGGCGCTGCTCGGCATCCTGCTCGTCGCCTCGGTCGGCAGCGGCACCCTGGTCAAGGCGCTCATCGCCGCCGCGATCGGCCTGCTGCTCGCGACGATCGGCCGCGACAGCTTCACCGGCTCGGAGCGCTTCACGTTCGGGATCCTGCAGCTCAGCGACGCGCTCGACTTCGTGCCAATCGCGATGGGCGTCTTCGGTCTCGGCGAGATCCTCTACAACCTCGAGGACCGGAACAACAACACCAAGGCGCCCACCAAGGTCACCAAGGTGCTGCCCAGCAAGGCGGAGCTCAAGCAGTCCTCCGGCGCGATCGGCCGCGGATCGGTCATCGGCTTCTTCCTCGGCATCCTGCCCGGCGGTGGCGCGGTCCTGTCGTCGCTCGCGGCGTACGCGTACGAGAAGAAGCGCTCCAAGAACCCCGAGCGCTTCGGCCAGGGCGCGATCGAAGGCGTTGCCGCCCCCGAGTCGGCCAACAACGCCGCCGCGACCTCGTCGTTCATCCCGCTTCTGACGCTCGGCATCCCGGCCAACGCCACGATCGCCGTGATCTACGGTGCGCTGTTGATCCAGGGCGTCACGCCCGGTCCGCAGCTCGTCGAGGACCACCCCGACATCTTCTGGGGCGTCGTCAACTCGATGTACATCGGCAACGTCTTCCTGCTGATCATGAGCATCCCGCTCATCGGACTCTTCGTGAAGATCCTGCAGGTGCGCGCCGCGATCCTCGCGCCCATCACGGTGCTCATCACGCTGATCGGTGCCTACACGATCAACAACAGCGTGTTCGACATCTTCCTGGTGTGCCTGTTTGGCGCGATCGGGTACCTCATGAAGAAGGTCGGGCTCGAACCCGGGCCGCTCGTCCTGGCATTCGTGCTCGGTGTGCTCCTCGAGAGCTCGCTGCGCCGTTCGCTGATCCTGTTCGGCGGTGACCCGACCGGCTTCCTCGGGCGACCGATCTCGGGCACGCTGGTGGCGATCCTCGTCGCCGTGATCGCGTTCCCGCTCATCGCGAAGCTGTGGAAGAGCAAGTCCAAGCAGAAGGAGCTCGTATGACCGTGCTGGTGGGATTCCTCCCGACGGCCGAGGGTGAGGCCGCGTTCCGCGCCGGGCTCGACGAGGCGAAGCGTCGCGGCGAGAGCCTGACCCTCGTCAACTCTCCACGCAGCGGCGCTCCCGTCACGGCGAGCAAGGCCGACGAGGACGCGCTCGCCGAGCTCGTCGCCGCGGCCGCTGCGGCCGACATCGAGCTCGTGGTGCGCCAGGACGCGCACGACGACGACCTCGCGGGCACCCTTCTGGAGATCGCCGACGAGGTCGACGCCTCGGTCATCGTGATCGGCCTGCGTCACCGCTCGGTCGTGGGGAAGCTCCTGATGGGCAGCAGTGCTCAGCGTCTGCTGCTCGACAGCACGCGCCCCGTGCTCGCCGTCAAGCCGTAACCCGGATGCGCGCCGCCTTCATGCAGGAGGCCGGCCGCGTGGAGGTCGGGGACTTCCCCGAGCCCACAGCGGGTCCGGGCGAGGTGCTGGTGCGGATGCACCACGCGTCGATCTGCGGCTCCGACACCCATGTCGTGCTCGACGGTTTCCACCGTCCCGAGCGCTTCGGCGATCCGGGCTACCCCGGGCACGAGGGGGTCGGCGTGGTGGCGGTGTCGCAGTCCGACCGCTTCGCTGCGGGTGACCGCGTGCTGACCGTGCCGCCCGGCTGGCTCGGCGCCTGCTGGGCGGAGCTCCAGGTCGTGCCCGAGGCGTACCTGGTGCCGATCCCTGACGGGGTCTCCCTCGAGCGCGGGCTCATGGCCCAGCAGCTCGGCACCACGATGTTCGCGATGAAGAAGTTCGGGCACCCTGACGGCGACGTCGCGGTCGTGATCGGTGCCGGCTCGGCCGGACTGTACTTCGTGCAGCACCTGCGGCGCCTCGGCTACCCGCACGTCGTCGTCGCCGAGCCTGATGCCGACCGACGTGCCCTTGCCGCCGGGCTCGGTGCGACGCGGGTCGTGGACCCGGCGGGGGAGTCGCTCGTCGAGGTCGTGGCCGCGCTCACCTCCGGTTCGGGCGCCGCGCTCGTGATCGAGGCGGCGGGCTACGACGCCCTGCGCGCCGCCGCGATCGAGATGGTGCGCCACAGCGGCACGGTCGGCTTCTTCGGCTACCCCGAGCGCAGCGGCGATGCGCCGTACCCGTCATTTCTGGCCTTCCGCCGCAACGTCTCGATCGAGTGGGTCAACGGTGCCCAGCTCGAGCCGGGTCTCGCCTCGTTCCGCGAGGCCATGGCGCTGATCGCGGCCGGTGAGATCGCGGTCGACCACTGCCTCGAGCGCTTCCTCGACCTCGAGGACGTCGATGCCGCCGTCCGCGTGGCGAAGCAGGCCGGCGGGGGAGCGGCGAAGATCAACCTCACGCTGCCCGCGGGACGTATGGCCTCCGCTGGTTGAGGCATGAGTGCGCCCCTGGCGCGCGAGCCTCGAAACCTCGTACACCTGACCGCACCGGTCACCCCGGACAAGCGGCCACGGACCAGGCGGCGGGGCGGACGAGCGATGCTGCGTTTGGGCTGCCCTGGCTACCGGAAAGCCTCATCTCTGGTCCGCGACCGACCAGCACCGATGCATCCGGGTAGCCCCAGCGACCCGGATGCATCATCCTCGGTCCACCCGGCAGCGCGCGGCACCCGAGGGGCCCCCTCCGCCGTGGTCCGTGGCCGCTTGTCCGGTGCCACGGCGGGCGGTCACCTGACCGGTGGTTTCGCCCTTCGAGGCTCACTCGTTCCTCGCTCGCACCTCAGGACCCGGCTCAACCGGCGGGTGCCGGGGACCCCAGACGCACGAGACCCCCTCCACTCGCGGGGTGGAGGGGGTCAGCTCGTGTGAGGGATCAGGCGCGCGTGCCGAACTCCGCGGTCGCAACGGTCCAGGCACGCGCCTGCTCGCTCAGCGTGAAGCCGAGGCCCGGGCGGTCCGAGACCCACATGCGGCCGTCGCGCGTCTCGAGGCTCTCGTTGAAGAGCGGGTCGAGCCAGTCGAAATGCTCGACCCAGGGCTCGATCGAGTACGCCGCGGCGAGGTGGACGTGGATCTCCATCGCGAAGTGCGGCGCGAGCTCGAGCTGCTTGGACTCCATGATCGTCGTCAGCTTGAGGAACTGCGTGATGCCGCCGATGCGCGGGGCGTCGGGCTGCACGATGTCCTGGGCGCCGACCTCGATCAGGTGGAGGTGCTCGGCGACGCTCGCGAGCATCTCGCCCGTCGCGATCGGGGTGTCGAGCGAGCGACGCAGCTCGGCGTGGCCCTCGGCGTCGTACGCGTCGAGGGGCTCCTCGATCCAGACGAGGTTGAAGTCCTCGAAGATCCGGCCCATGCGCATCGCGGTGGCGCGGTCCCACTGCTGGTTGGCGTCGACCATGAGCGGCACGTCGGCGTCGAGGAACTCGCGCACGGCTGTCACCCGGGCGACGTCGGTGCGCCAGTCGGGCTGGCCGACCTTGAGCTTGATCGCGCCGATGCCGGCCTCGAGCGACGCGGCGGCGTTCTCCTTGACCTGCTCGATCGGCGTGTGGAGGAAGCCGCCCGAGGTGTTGTAGGTGCGGACGGAGTCGCGGTGCGAGCCGATCAGCTTGGCGAGCGGCAGGCCCGCGCGCTTCGACTTGAGGTCCCACAGGGCCACGTCGAACGCGGCGATGGCCTGCGTGGCCAGACCGCTGCGACCGACGGAGGCCCCGGCCCAGCTGAGCTTGACCCACAGCTTGGCGATGTCGCTCGGGTCCTCGCCGATCAGGACGTCACCGATCTCCTTCGCGTGCGCGAACTGGCCGGGGCCGCCTGCACGCTTGGAGTACGAGAAGCCGACGCCCTCGTGGCCGCCCTCGGTCTGGATCTCCACGACGAGGAACACGACCTCGGTCATGGGCTTCTGGCGGCCGGTCAGGACCTTCGCGTCGCTGATCGGGGTCGCCAGTGGCAGCACGACCGACGACAGCTTGATGTGGGCGATGCGGTCGACCGTGGCGGGGCCCGCGGACGCGGCCAGGATCGCTGCGTCGGGGCCCGAGAGGGCGCTGGTGGTGGAGGTCGTGCTTGAGGCGGTCACGGTCATGTCACTCCTGGTTCGGGGCCGGCTCGAGGCGGCCGTCGACGGTGCGCGGGACGCTGAAGGGGTTCTCGTCGCGCAGCTCGGTGGGCAGGAGCGCCGCAGGCACGTCCTGGTAGGCGACGGGGCGCAGGAAGCGCTCGATCGCGCGGCTGCCGACCGACGTGGTGGCCGGGGCCGAGGTGGCGGGGAAGGGACCGCCGTGGACCATCGTGTGGCCGACGTCGACGCCCGTGGGCCAGCCGTTGACCAGCAGGCGGCCGGCGACGAGCTCGAGCTCGCCGAGCAGGTCGCGCGCCAGGTCATCGTCGCCCTCGCCGAGGTGGATCGTCGCGGTCAGCTGGCCCTCGAGCCCCTCGGCGAGGTGCGGCAGGCGACTCGTGTCCGAGACGCGCACCACGAGCGCAGCCGGGCCGAACATCTCGTCGTGCAGCGTGGGGTTCGCCGCGAAGACCTCGTCGGTCGTCTCGAACAGGCGCGGCGTCGACGACACGGCGACCTCGCCGGGAGCCTGACCCGCGCCGACCTGGGTGACGCCGTCGATGCCGCCCGTGCGGGACGTCGCGGAGTCGAAGGCGCCCGCGATGCCGGCGGTCAGCATGGGACCAGCGGCCACGTCGGCGAGAGCGTCGCTCGCGACCTTCACGAACTCGTCGGCACCCGCGCCGTCGGCCACGAACACCAGGCCGGGCTTGGTGCACAGCTGGCCGGCACTGCCGGTCAGCGAGCCAACGAAGCCGCGGGCGACATCGGCCGCGCGCTCGTCGAGGGCGCCCGGCAGCAGGAACACGGGGTTGACCGCCGACATTTCGGCATAGACCGGGATCGGCACGGGGCGGGCCTGAGCCGCCGCGACGAGTGCGAGTCCGCCGCCGCGCGAGCCGGTGAAGCCGACGGCCTTGATGCGCGGATCGGTCACGAGTGCGGTGCCGAGCTCGTGCGTCGTGCCCTGCAGCAGCGAGAAAACGCCCTCGGGCAGGCCGTGCTCGGCCACGGCCGCGCGGATGGCTCGACCGACGATCTCGGACGTGCCGGGATGCGCGGGGTGGCCCTTGACGACGACGGGACAGCCCGCGGCGAAGGCCGAGGCGGTGTCGCCGCCCGCGACCGAGAAGGCGAGCGGGAAGTTGCTGGCGCCGAACACCGCGACGGGGCCGATCGGCACGGCACGCTGGCGCAGGTCCGGGCGGGGGAGTGGCGCGCGGTCCGGCAGGGCCGGGTCGATGCGCACGTCGCGCCAGGCGCCGTCGCGCACGACGTCCGCGAACATGCGCAGCTGGCCGACCGTGCGGCCGGTCTCGCCCTGCACCCGACCCAGGGGCAGGCCGGTCTCGGCCTGGACGGTGGGCCACAGCTCCTCGGTCGAGGCCTCGATGTTCGCGGCGACGCTCTCCAGGAAAGCGGCGCGCACGTTCGGGGTCGTCGCCCGGAAGGCGGGGAACGCCTCCGCGGCGAGCCGGGCGGCCGTGTCGACCTCGGCCGGGCCGTGCTCGGGGAACTCGGGGCCGACGGGCTCGCCCGTCGCGGGGTTGAACGCGGTGAACGTGCTGCTCATGAGGTCAGGACACCTTCTTGACGAGGTCGGTGAGCTCGGCCAGCTGGCTCGGGGACAGGTCGGTGACGGGCGGACGGACCGGACCGGCCGTGCGACCGATCGCCGTCATGCCCGCCTTGACGATGCTGACGGCGTAGCCCGCGCCCTGGTTGCGCAGGTTGCAGTACGGGATCACGAAGTCGTTGAGCGCCGTGCGGACGTGGGCGGTGTCGTTCGAGCGTACGGCGGCGTAGAAGTCGAGGGCGAACTCCGGCACGAAGTTGAAGATCGCCGAGGAGTAGGTCGTGAGGCCCAGGCTCAGGTACGGCAGCGCGAACATTTCAGCGGTCGGCAGGCCACCGACGTAGAGGAGGCGGTCACCGATCTGCGAGTAGATCCGCGTCATCTGGTCGACGTCGCCGGCGCCGTCTTTGAAGCCGACCAGGTTCGGGCACGCCTCGACCAGGCGCGCGACCGTAACGTCGCTGTAGATCGCGTTGGCGCCGTTGTAGATGATGACGCCCAGCGAGGTCGCGTCGCACACGGCCTTGACGTGCTGGAACAGACCCTCCTGGCCGGCCTCGGTCAGGTACGGCGGGAACAGCAGGATGCCCGCGGCGCCGACCTCCTCGGCGGCCTTGGCCAGCTCGATCGCGGTGCGGGTGCCGTAGCCGGCGGGGGCCAGCACGGGTGTGCCCTCCGGGGCGCTCTGCACGGCGGCAGCGACGACCTGCACGACCTCGGGGATCGTGAGGGAGAAGAACTCGCCCGTGCCGCCTGCGGCGAAGAGGCCCTAGGCGTCGTACTGGCCGAGCCACTCGATGTTCTCGCGGTACGCGGCCTCGTCGACCTCGAGGTCGGCGTTGAAGTGCGTGACGGGGAACGAGAGCAGTCCTCGCCCGAGGTGGGCGGCGAGCTCGGTGGGCGACTGCGTGGTCATGGGTCTCCTCCAGGTGTGGCGTTCCCCACAGACCCTAGGAAGCCGATTGATCCACGTCCAACACTCTTCCTGGATGGATTGATGCTCTCAGGGTATTGGTAGTGGGGAACGACTGGTCGGTTCGTCCGCACTACGCTGGGGTGGTGCTCGAGGGGACCGGAGGCGACGCGACCTCGCTTGAGCGTCGGCTTCTCGCGTGGGCCCGGACCCGCCTCGAGACGATGCCGTCGACGGGCTGGCGGGGCCGGCTCGTGGAGCTCGTGGTCTTCGGGATCAAGCAGGCCTGGGCGTGCGTGTTCGGGGCTCTGCTGCTGCTCGTGCTCGTCGTCACGGCGCTCACGTGGCCCGACGACGCCGCGCTCCACCGCAACGACCTCCTGGTCCTGCTCGCCGTCGCCATCCAGGTCTTTATGGTGTTCGGGCGGCTCGAGACCGGACGCG
>JAHEXN010000002.1:39471-40806 GCA_023252095.1 Actinomycetes bacterium
ATGGAGCTGTTCAAGACCTCCGTCGGCTCGTGGAGCTACGAGCCGGGGGGCGTGCTGCACCTCGGAGCGGTCCCGCTCTACAGCGGCTTCATGTACGCCGCGGTCGGCTCGTACATGGTGCGGGTCATGCGACTGTTCGACCTGCGCTTCGACCGGTACCCGCCGCTCTGGGCGTCGGCCCTCGTGGCGGCCGGGATCTACGTCAACTTCTTCACGCACCACTACGTGCTCGACGCGCGGTACGTCCTGGTGGCCGCGGTCGTCCTGCTCTGGGGACGCTGCATGATGCACTTCCGCGTGCACCGTCACGTGCTCCGGATGCCCGTCGTGGTGGCGTTCGGGCTCGTCGCGTTCTTCATCTGGATCGCCGAGAACGTCGCGACCGCGGCCGGGGCATGGTTCTACCCGAGCCAGCTCGACGGCTGGGAGCTCGTGCCGCTCACGAAGTTCGTGTCGTGGTTCCTGCTCATGATCGTTTCGGTCGTGCTCGTGACGTTCGTCTACCGGCCGAGGCCGCCGGAGGCCTGATCCCGTTCGAGTCGGATGGCACCCGTCCCGCGCTCGGCCAGGACGTCGTCGGGGTTGTAGAGCGTGCACGAGCGCAGCGACAGGCAGCCGCAGCCGATGCATCCGTCCAGGTCGTCGCGCAGCGACTCGAGCCGACTGATGCGGGCGTCGAGCTCGGTGCGCCACGTGCGCGAGAGGCGGGCCCAGTCCTGCTTGGTCGGCGTGCGGCCGTCGGGCAGCGTGGCGAGGGACGCGGCGATGTCGGCGAGCGGGATGCCCACCCGTTGCGACACGCGGATGAACCCGATGCGACGCAGCACGTCGCGCCGGTAGCGGCGTTGGTTGCCCGCCGTGCGTTCGCTCTCAATGAGTCCGTTGCGCTCGTAGAAGTGGAGGGCCGAGATCGCCACGCCCGAACGCGTGGCGACTTCTCCCGGGGTCAGCATGTGGCGTGTGGAGGTCATTTGACCTCAACCTTAGTTGAGGTTGTTGCATCGGTCCATGCGAGCGATCAGACATCACCGGTTCGGCCCTCCCGACGTCCTCGTGCTCGAGGACGTGCCCGATCCGGAGCCCGCACCGGGCCAGCTTCGGGTCCGGGTGGAAGCGGCCGGGGTGCACCTCCTGGACACGTCGATCCGCTCGGGAACCTCCTTCGGTCCGATGGAGCGCCCGGACCTGCCGATGGTGCCGGGGCGTGAGGTCGCCGGCACGGTCGACGCGGTGGGGGAGGGAGTCCCGCAGACGTGGCTTGGCGCCCGAGTGGTGGCACACCTCGGGCTCGCGAGTGGTGGCTACGCCACGCGCGCCGTCGTGGCCGCGGATCGC
>JAHEXN010000134.1 GCA_023252095.1 Actinomycetes bacterium
GGAGTACACCCGGCGTCAGCCGCGTGACTTCATGGCGGTCGCCACGCCGGGTGCCGGCAAGACCACGTTCGCCCTGACGCTCGCGGCCGACCTGCTGTCCCGCGGCGTGGTCGACCGAGTCGTCGTGGTGGCTCCCACCGAGCACCTCAAGGTGCAGTGGGCCCAGGCGGCGGCGGGCGTCGGCATCGCGCTCGACCCCACGATGGCCGGCGGCGGGGTGCTCGGCTCCGACTTCACGGGATTCGCGGTCACGTACGCGGGCCTCGCGACCAATCCCACGGCGTACCGCGTGCGCATCGAGCACCGGCGCACGTTCGTGATCCTCGACGAGGTCCACCACGCGGGCGACGCGTTCACGTGGGGCGACGCCGTGCGTGAGGCGTGTGAGCCCGCTGCGCGGCGGCTGTGCCTCACGGGCACCCCGTTCCGCTCCGACGACAGCTTCATCCCGTTCGTCACGTACGCCCCCGCTGAGGACGGCACCCTCACGAGCGTCGCCGACCACAGCTACGGCTACGGCAACGCGCTGCGCGACGGGGTCGTGCGGCCCGTGCTCTTCATGGCGTACTCCGGCGACCTCCACTGGCGCACGCGCGCTGGCGACGAGATCCAGGCGCGCCTCGGCGAGCCGCTCGGCCGCGACGGCAACGCACAGGCGCTGCGCACCGCGCTCGACCCGAAGGGGTCGTGGATCCCCGCCGTGCTCACGGCGGCCCACCGACGCCTCACCGAGGTGCGTCGCGACGTGCCCGACGCGGGTGGCCTGGTGATCGCCTCCGACCAGACGTCGGCCCGCGCCTACGCCGCGATCCTGGCCGAGATCACGGGGGTCGAGCCCGTCGTGGTCCTGAGCGACGAGGCCGGCTCGAGCCAGCGCATCGCCGAGTTCTCCGCCGGCATGGAGCCGTGGATGGTCGCGGTCCGCATGGTCAGCGAGGGCGTCGACATCCCGCGGCTCTCGGTCGGGGTCTATGCCACCACGACGTCCACGCCGTTGTTCTTCGCGCAGGCCGTCGGCCGATTCGTCCGGGCGCGCCGTCGGGGCGAGACCGCCACGATCTTCCTGCCCAGCGTCGCGGGTCTGCTCGCGCACGCGAGCGATCTCGAGAAGATGCGCGACCACGTCATCGGCCGCCCGATCAAGGACGAGGACGACCTGTTCGCGGCGGAAGCCGAGCTGCTGGCCAAGGCGCAGGAGGCTGAGGCGGGCTCGGCGGAGCTGCAGAACCAGTACCAGGCCCTCGGCAGCCAGGCCTCGTTCGACAAGGTCCTCTACGACGGCGGCGAGTTCGGCTACGACGGCCTCGTCGAGGACGGCGAGGAGCTCGACCTCCTGGGCATTCCCGGTCTGCTGGAGCCCGACCAGGTCGCCGAGCTGCTGCGGCAGAGCCGGCGCACCAAGGCCGCGCGCCCTCAGGTCGACCGCGTCTCGGAGGAGACCGTGCTGCACGAGCGGCGCAGTGAGCTGCGCCGCGAGCTCAACGGCCTGGTCGGTGCGTGGCACCACCGCACGGGCCAGCCCCACGGCGTGACCCACACCCGACTGCGCGACTCCACGGGTGGCCCGCCGGCCGCGTCGGCGTCGGTCGAGATCCTGCAGCAGCGCATCGACCTCGTCCGCAAGTGGGCCATGCGCGCCTCGGGATAGGTCCGGTCCAGGGGGAGCGACTCGCGGTCTCGACCACGGTTCGCGCTTCCCGTGTCCGCACGGGGACCGTCAGGGCTGCTGCTAGCGTGGCGGCGTCCCCGCGGGAGTCCGAGGCATCGGGCTGAGAGGGAGCTGAGTCCGCTCCGACCGTCACACCTGATCCGGGTCATGCCGGCGAAGGAAGCGTGAGTCATGTCGTTGCGCGTCACGGTGCGAGGCGCCGGCATCATCGGTCTGTCGGTGGCCGAGGAGCTGCTGCGGCGCGGGCACCTGGTGCGGGTCGTCGACCCGGTGCCTGCGCAGGGAGCGTCCTTCGCGGCGGCCGGAATGCTGTCGCCGGCCGCCGAGGTGTGGCACGGCGAGGACGACGTGCTGCGGCTCGGTCTGGCCTCACTTGCCCTATGGCCCGATTTCGCCCGGCGCCTCGGCGTGCGACTGGCCGACACCGGGACGCTGGTGGTCGGGGCGGACGCGGGCGACCTGCAGCAGGTGGGTCGCCAGGTCGACCTGCTGGCGCGCCACGGCGTGCAGGTCGAGGAGTGGTCGAGGCGGCAGGTCGTCGAACGCGAACCGAGTCTCGATCGGGTCGTCGGCGGTGTCTG
This sequence comes from Actinomycetes bacterium, assembly GCA_023252095.1. Taxonomy (GTDB): domain Bacteria; phylum Actinomycetota; class Actinomycetes; order Propionibacteriales; family Nocardioidaceae; genus Aeromicrobium. The sequence goes on from JAHEXN010000134.1 coordinate 2,251, forward strand.
GGTGCCGGGTGAGGGCAGCGTCGACCCGCGCCAGGTGTGCGCGGCCCTGCTGGAGCGGGTCCGAGTGGAACCGGAGGAGCCGGCCGACTGGCGTGCCGATGTCACGGTGATCGCCACCGGAGCGGTCCTGCCCGAGCCGCACCGCCATCTCGTGCGAGGCGTGCGCGGGGAGATCCTGCGGGTGCGTACCGACGATCCGCCCTCGCGCACGGTGCGCGGCTGGGTGTTCGGCGAAGCGGTCTATCTCGTGCCGCGGCGACGTGGGTCTGCGGGGCTGGCTGAGGTCGTGGTCGGGGCGACGAGCGAGGAGCACGACGATCGGCCCGTCGTCACGGCCGGGGGAGTCCTGCGGCTGCTGGCCGCGGCCCGGGTGCTGTGGCCGGCTCTCGATCGCGCCGAGCTGCTCGAGACCACGGCCCGAGACCGGCCCGGCACGCTCGACGGTCTGCCGCTCATCGGTCCCACGGACCGCCCGGGCGAGTGGCTCGCGGCCGGTCACTACCGCCACGGGGTGCTGCTCGCGCCGTTGACTGCACGCCTGATCGCCGAGGCTGTGGACCATCCGTACTCGGCGGTCGACCCCGCCGTCGACCCCCGACGTTTCACCCCTCGGGAACCAGGAGGAACCCATGCCCTTCACGCTCAACGGTGAGCCCTTCGACGAGCCGACCGAGACCGTCGCCGACCTCGTGCGGTCACATCTGCCGGACTCGGGCTCGCGCGGCGTCGCGGTCGCGGTCAACGCGGCGGTGGTGCCGCGCGGTGAGTGGTCGCGCCACCGCCTCCTCGATGGCGATGCCGTCGAGATCGTCACGGCGGTGCAGGGCGGATGAGCGCGCCGGCCGATCCGCTCGTCATCGCCGGACAGACGCTGCCCTCGCGGCTGTTCCTCGGCACCGGCGGACTGCCGCAGGTCTCCCTGGTGGCCCCGGTGCTCGCGGCCGCTGAACCGGCGCTCGTGACGGTGTCGATGCGCCGCGCCTCAGGGTCGGGCGTCGGCGGCTTGCTCGAGCAGGTCCGCGGTGCCGGGGTCCGGGTGCTGCCGAACACCGCCGGTTGTCTGTCGGTCCGCGAGGCGGTGCTGACGGCCGAGCTGGGGCGTGAGGCGCTCGAGACCGACTGGGTCAAGCTCGAGGTCATCGGCGACGAGATGTCCTTGTGGCCCGATGCCGTCGGGCTGGTCGAGGCCGCTGAGCAGCTCGTGCGCCGAGGGTTCACGGTTCTGCCCTACTCGACCGACGACCCCGTGATCGCCCGCCGGTTGGTCGATGCCGGTTGCGCGGCGGTCATGCCGTTGGGTTCGCCGATCGGCTCGGGCCTGGGGGTGCTCAACCCTCACGCGATCGAGTCGGTCTGCGCCGCCGTGGACGTCCCGGTCGTGCTCGACGCCGGCGTCGGAACCGCCAGCGACGCGGCGCTGGCCATGGAGCTTGGTTGTGACGCGGTCCTCGCCGCGACGGCGGTCACCCGGGCCGAGTCGCCGGCCACGATGGCTCGTGCCTTGCGACTCGCCGTGGAGGCGGGGCGACTGGCCCATCGGGCCGGCCGGATTCCCCGGCGCGCCGTGGCACGCGCATCCTCACCGATGACGGGCAGGATCGAGGCGTCGTGACGGACGGGCCGCTGCCGCAGCTGCTGGTCCTGACCGATCGGCACCAGCTGCCAGACGGGGCTGGCCTCACGTCGACCCTGGCACGCTGCGCCGACGCGGGTCTGAGCCACGTCGTGCTCCGCGAGCTCGATCTCGACCGGGAGCAGCGCACCCGCCAGGTGGCCGAGCTCACCGCCCTCGGCCTCACCGTCGTGACGGCCCACGGCGCGCTCGGTGGCGCGTGGGGGGCGCACCTCGCCTCCGGACAAGATTCGTCGGCCGCCAGGGGCAGGCCGTTCGGGCAGTCCTGTCACGATCTCGCCGAGGTCGCGTCGGCGGCCGGCCGGGGAGCGCGCTGGGTGACGTTGTCGCCCTTCGAGGTGACGGCCTCCAAGCCGGGATACGGTCCGCCGCTTCCGCGGCAGGCCTACGCCGGACACGGGCTCCCAGTCTACGCTCTCGGCGGGATCACGCCCGACAATGCGTCATCGGCACTCGCCGCCGGAGCCCACGGCGTCGCCGTGATGGGTGAGGTCATGCGCGCCGCCGATCCCGGGGTGGTGGTCACGGCGTTGCTGGACGCGCTCGGCGTCGCCTCGGCGTGACCTCAGCAGCCGCTGACGATGCGGCGGGCGAGGTCGAGCCAGCCGTGCAGGATGCGCTCCACGTCGATCCCCTTGGTGCGCAGGGCGTCGAGCAGCTCGATCTCGAGCGGGGCCATCAGGGCCGTCGCGAGAAGTCGGACGTCGCCCGTGACGCCGAGCTCGAGGAGCAGGTGGTGCACGTGCTGCACGACGAACGACGTCGCGGGGCTCGAGCGGCTCCCGGCGGCGCCGGCGGCGCGCAGGAGGTCGCCGTGCGTGATCGTGGTCTCGAGCCGTGAGCGGCCGAAGGCCTCCAGGCGCTCCCACGGCGGGGCGCCGGGCCCGAGCGGCGGGGGCCCGGAGATGACCTGGGCCTGCCAGTGCGCCTCGCTCTGGTCGAGCACCGCGACCATCAGGCCCGCGCGGCTGCCGAACCGGCGGAACACGGTGCCCTTGCCGACACCGGCGCGAGCCGCGACGTCGTCCATCGTGACGGCGTCGACCCCGTTCTCGGCCACGAGCTGCTGCGCCGCGCACAGCAGTGCGGCGCGGTTGCGGACGGCGTCACTGCGCTCGCTGGCCGGCTCCCCGGCGAGGGGGAGCGGCATCAGGACGGGCGAGTCGCTCATGGGATCTCACTGTAGGTCGCGCGCCGGTCGACGCGAGGAGGAATGTGACGAGCACAATAAACGGACCACGGTCCGTTACGTGTACAGTATCAACCGGACTTCAGTCCGTTTCACTCGATCCCAGGAGCATCCCATGTCTGACACGACCCACGTCGCCGTCCTCGTCGGCAGCCTGCGCGCCGACTCCGTCAACCGCAAGGTCGCCGAGTACCTGCGCGACCACGCCCCCGAGGGCGTGACCCTCGACGTCGTCGAGGGCATCGACGCGCTGCCGTTCTACAACGAGGACATCGACGCCGGCTCCGCCCCGGAGGCGGCCGAGCGCGTCCGCGACGCGGTGGCCCAGGCTGACGGCCTGCTGCTCGTCACCCCGGAGTACAACGGCACGATGCCGGCCGTGCTCAACAACGCGATCGACTGGCTCTCGCGTCCGTACGGCCAGGGCGCCATCACGGGCAAGCCCGTCGCCGCGATCGGCGTGACCCCCACGCCCTACGGCGGCGTGTGGTCGCACGAGCACGCCCTGAAGTCGGTCGCGATCGCCGGCGGTGTCGCGCTCGAGGACGTCACCGTCTCGCAGACCTCGATCGACGTCGACGTGCTCGGCACCGAGGAGATCATCGCGAAGCTCCAGGGCGCTGTCGACGCGATCGCCGCGTTCCAGCCCGTCGCCGTCGCGAGCTGACCTCTCCGGGAAGGTCTCACCCTCGTCCCGTGTTGGGACGAGGGTGAGACTCTCCGTGCTCGATCTCGTCCCCGTCCGTACCGACCAGGCCACGGGCGACGCCGTCCGCGCCAGCATCGGCCTGGTCCGCGCCGCCGACCGGCTCGGTTTCGAGCGCTACTGGGTCGCCGAGCACCACAACATGCCGTCGGTCGCCGCCACGAGTCCGCCGGTGCTGATCGCGATGCTCGCCGCTGCCACCGAGCGCATCCGTCTCGGATCCGGTGGCGTCATGCTGCCGAACCACGCCCCGCTCGCGGTGGCGGAGCAGTTCGCCCTGCTGGAGGCCGCCTTCCCGGGCCGCGTCGATCTCGGCATCGGCCGCGCCCCCGGGTCCGACCCGGTCACGTCGGTCGCGCTGCGGGGTGCTGCGGGCCGCGGCGACGACGACGTCCGCCTGTTCCCGCAGTACCTCGACGACGTCGTGGCGCTGATGGGCGCCGAGGGTGTCAAGGTTCCCGTCCCGCAGGCCCTGAGTCGCGGGCCGTACGTCCTCAAGGCGACGCCCGCAGCAGCAAGCGTGCCGCGGCTCTGGCTGCTCGGGTCGTCGATGTACTCGGCGCAGCTCGCGGCCGAGAAGGGCCTCCCGTACGTCTTCGCGCATCATTTCTCCGGACACGGCACCCGCGAGGCACTCGCGTTCTACCGGGAGAACTTCCAGCCCAGCGACCAGCTCGACCGACCGACCACGTTCCTCACCGCCAACGTCGCCGTGGCCCCCACGGCCGACGAGGCGCGCGAGCTCGCCCGCCCCAATGCGGTCAACATGGCGCGCCTGCGCGGTGGTCTGCCGATGCATCCGCTCGCGCTCGCCGAGGACCCGATGGACGACCTGCCGCCGCAGCTCGAGGCCATCGTGGCGTCGTCGTTGCGCCAGGGTGGAGTGGGCGACCCGGGCGCGGTTGCCGCGCACCTGACGGCGCTGGCCGCGGAGTTCGACGTCGACGAGGTCATGCTGCACCCCATCGCGTCGGAGCACGTCGGTGTGGCGCCGGGCGAGGCGCCCGCGCGTGTGCGCTCGATCGAGCTGCTCGCGGAGGCGCTCGCGTCCTGATCGCGTCGACGGTGCCGTCGTCGCGCCGAGGCGGTGGAAAGTCGGCGTCGTGTGCCCTAGCGTGACAGCTCTGCTGTCACGATGAGGAGAACCCATGCGACTGCCACTGCGCCGTGATCACTGGGAGCGGGAGATCGATCGCCTCGACCCCGTGCGCGACCGGGTGCGGGTCACCCAGATCCTGGCGATGCACGAGTTCCCCTGGGACCTGCAGCAGGCGCTGAGCTTCGCGCTGTTCCGCACGTACGCGGTGCCGAGCATCGGCCGACTGCTGTTCGACACGGGTGAGTTCACGACCGACACGCAGCGGCGGCACGACGACACCGTCCTGATCCTCGAGGGGATCATCGAGCACGGGCCGGACTCCGACGCGGGCCGCCAGTCGGTGCGTCGCATGAACCAGATGCACGGCAGCTACGACATCAGCAACGACGACATGCGGTACGTGCTCGCCACCTTCGTCGTGATGCCCGTGCGGTGGGTCGACGACTACGGGTACCGCAAGGTCCGGGGGCACGAGGTCACGGCGACGGTCGAGTACTACCGCCGCGTCGGCGCCCTCATGGGCATCAAGGACCTGCCGGAGGACTTCGCCGGGTTCGGCCGCCTCCTCGACGCGTACGAGGCCGAGCACTTCACGCCCGACCGCAAGACGCGTGCGGTCGCCGACGCGACGCTCGAGCTGCTGACGTCGTTCTACCCGAAGCCGCTCGCTCCGGCGGTCAACGCCTTCGCCCGGAGCCTGATGGACGACCACCTCCTGGCCGCGTTCGGCTACCGCAAGCCGTCGGCGCCCGTGCGGTGGGCCTCGCGGGCCGCACTGCGTCTTCGGGGACGGTTCATCGCGCTCCTGCCGGCACGTCGCAAGCCGACCTATGCGCGCGACCTGGCGCGGGTCAAGAGCTACCCGAACGGCCACATCGTGGCGCGGCTCGGGACGTTCCCCGAGACGATGCCGACCGACGACGCGCTGACCGAGCCAGTCAGCGTGACGGGCTGACCTCCGCGCCGGCGTCGGCCAGCTCCTGACGCACGCGGTCGAGGTTCGCCGGGGTCACGGCGGCCGTGAGCCCCTCGATCACCCGGACGGCGAAGCCCTCGCGCGCGGCGTCGAGCGCAGTCGCGCGCACGCAGTGGTCCGTCGCGATGCCGACGACGTCGACTCCGGTGACACCGGCGTCGCGCAGCCAGTCGGCCAGGAGCGTGCCGGCGGCGTCATGGCCCTCGAAGCCCGAGTAGGCGGCCTCGTACTCACCCTTGAAGAACGTCGCGGCGAAGAGGTCGTCGCGGAGTGGCTCGTGCAGCTCGGCGCCGGGCGTGCCGACGACGCAGTGCCGCGGCCACGAGTCGACGAAGTCGGGCGTCTCGGAGAAGTGGCTGCCCGGATCGATGTGGTGGTCGCGGGTCGCGACGACGGTCGCGTACTCGCCGGACTCGATCAGCGCGGCGACGTCGGCGGCGACCTGTGCACCGCCGGCCACGGCCAGGGACCCGCCCTCGCAGAAGTCGTTCTGGACGTCGACCACGATCAACGCAACAGTCATGCGACCAGCCTAGGCGCGGGTCAGATGAGGACCGTGTCGAGCACGGGGCCGCCGGGGGAGAGCTGGGTCGCGACGAGCGGGAGCTCGGCCATCGCCGACCGGTGGTGAGCGGCGGACTCCCCCAGGGTCGGGCGGTGCACACGCTCGCCGTCGCGGACGAGCTCGACGAGCAGCGACCGGTCGTCACCGTCGTGCGGAGGCGGCTCGCCCACGCCCACGAGTTCGGCCTGCGCGACCCCGTCGGTGACCCGGCGCACCGCGTACTTGC
>JAHEXN010000135.1 GCA_023252095.1 Actinomycetes bacterium
CGTCGTGCTGGTGGGCTTCGGGGTGTTCGTCGGCAGCCTGGTGCCGACGATCGACCGGCTTGGTGAGGCCGAAGGCGGCCTCGCCGATGCCCTTCGGCGTCTGGGCGGCCCCGGTGCGTTGACCGACGTGTTCGTCGCGGCGATGGCCTCGATCGGTGGTCTTGCGGTGGCGGGGTGGGGGCTCGCCCTCGTCACGCGGGTGCACGCTGACGAGGCGGGTGGGCGTCTCGAGCAGGTGCTCGCCACGAGTGCCTCGCGGACGCGGGCGCTGTTGGCGCCTGCCGTCGTGGCCCTCGTCGGAGTCGTGCCGGCGCTCCTGGTGCTGGGCCTGGCGGTCGGAGCGTCTGGCGCCGACCTCGGCGATGCCGTGGCCGCGTCCCTGGTCCAGGCCCCGGCCGTGGCCGTCGTCGTGGCGCTGGGCGTCCTGGGGCAGGCGCTGGGTGGACGCTGGACCGTCCTGGCGTGGGGCGGGCTGGCGGTCGCCACTGCGGTCGGCCAGGTCGGCGCGGCCGTGGGGCTTCCCGAGTGGGTGCAGCAGGCCTCGCCGTTCACCCACGTGCCGGGCGTGCCGAGCGACGCGTTCGAGCTGGCTCCGGAGCTGACGCTGAGCGTCGTCGCCGTGGCGCTGCTCGGCCTCGCGGCGGTGGTGTTCCGTCGCCGCGACGTCCCCCGGTGAGGCCGTTCGGCCGGTTCCGGTCAGTCAGGCGTGGCACGATCTGGGCGACGGAGGTGGCACGATGCCCGCAGCTCGTTCGCACACGACCAACTACACCGACACGTTCATCGCGGTCGCGCCCGACACCAGGGCCGTGACCTCGTTGGTTCCGCCCGTCAAGGAGACGCCCACGGTCGCGCGGATCCAGTTCGAGATGCTGGTCGAGGCTCCGTACGTGCACACCTCCGACGACGTCGTGCACGCCTCGCAGGGCGAGCGCCGAGGCATCTCCCGTGACGAGTTCTTCGCCAAGGGTCAGCCGTGCCTGCGCACGTCGCCGCTCGTCAAGACGTACGGATGGGGCCTGCATCATGACGCTGAAGGTCGGGTCGCGCTGTACCCCGTCGAGTCGGCCGAGTACCGCGAGCTCGCTGCCCGCGCCGACCTGACGCAGTTGCACGGCATGCGCTCCTCGCGAAGCTGACAAGCGCGCTCCAGCGCGCGAGTCAGGGTTCCCCGGCGAGGAACGAGCCGGTCACCCCGGTCGTCGAGTGGCGTCCGAGGAACGAGCAGGTGGGGGTCCCCCCAGGACGGAGTCCTAGGGGGAGATCGAGACGTGCCCGCGTCACGTTGTGCGGTCGGACCGGCCGGTGGTGACGGCTGCCGTCACCTGACCGGGTCTCGATACGGCCGCTCGCAGAGCTCGCACCCACTCGACCACCGGGTGGTGCGGCCCGGCGTGGTTGCTCCCCCCTACCGGCCGGAGCCGACCAGCTCGCGGTCCTCGGCCACCGCGTCGTCCTTGCGGGCCGGGCGGGCGACGAACGCCCCGGCGGCCAGCAGAATGACGCCGAGACCCGCCAGGCCGATCGGCACGTAGGTCTGCACCAGCGTGATCTTTGAGGCGTTCGACGCCGCGGTGTCGACCAGGCGTGCGACGGACGCGTCGTCGGCCATGAGCTGCAGGTTGTTGAGGTCGAGCAGCGGGTACGGCGTGTCACCGAAGTCGGCGTACAGCGAGATCGTCTGGTCCTGGCCCGTCTTGAGCGGCGAGCCGAGCTCGGCGTCGATCCAGATCTTCGTCGTGTTGGTCGAGATGTAGTTGGCGGGGATCTCGGCACCGGCCTCCGCGACCGCGGCGCGGAGGGCGTCGCCCCTGGGGCCCTCGATCAGCGAGACGAAGCTCGCGACCTTGTCGTTCGGCAGGACGGTGCCGTCGGTGCCCATGCTCTTGCCGACCGAGGCCTGCAGCGTCTCGAGCGTGCCCTCGGCCTTGACCGGGAGGATCGACGTGCCCTCGAAGTAGTACGCCTTGCGACCCTTGATGGTCTCCTCGCGGACGAACGTGACCTTCTGGGCCGCGTCGGTCGTGCCGTCGTAGATCGTGAACGGCTTCTTGCTGGGGTGGCGCACGTGCGACAGGACCATGCCGCCTGCCTGGTCGTCGACGCCGTCGACGCCGTCGACCTGCTGGTAGTCGGTGCGGTCGATCGCGAACGTCTTGTCGGTCACCGACTCGCCCGTAGGCAGCTTGGCGGTCGAGACGCTGTGGATCGTGGCGGTGGACCCGTCGGTCTTGGTCACGTCGACCTTGCGCGTGGCGTCGACCGGGGTCGGCTCGCCGAGCTGCAGCGTGGCGGGGTCGAGCTGGGCCGACTCCCCGTCGTAGTTGACCGTGCTGGTGAAGTCACCGGGCAGCTGGGTCAGCTTCGGCGCGATCACGAAGACGGTGAGCGCGGCGAGCGCGACGAGCAGCAGGCCGCTGATGGTGAATCCGGTGCCGCGACCCGTACGAGCGGTCGACGAATCGGTGTGGCGCTTGGCCATGGTGGAACTCCCTCGGACACACGTCGCCCAAGGGGCAAACGCATCGAAGTCTCTCGTCCCTCACGAGTGACATGGGTCACGGTACTCCCCGGTAGGGCCAGAACCAAGCCGGAGGTCGCGATCAGACCGGCGCGTGGATCGCGGCTGGCGCGCCGGTGACGACGGCCCAGTAGCGGTCGCCGTAGGACCAGTGCCACCACTCGGGCGGATAGTTCACGAGTCCGGCGTTCGTCAGCGCCGACCCCAGGACCTCGCGCCAGTGGCGTGCCTCAGCGGAGATCCCCGGTGCTGCCGTGAAGCAGGCGCCGTCGCTCGCGGCCGGCGTGGCGTTGACGGGGCAGCCCATGTCGGCCTCGTGGCCGTCGACCATGAGCGTCAGGTCGACGGCCGATCCGCACGGGTGCGGGGCGACCTCGGGCGGGGAGACGTGCTGGCTCGCCTCGCCGCGCACGGACGCGAGCGTGGGTCCCACGCCGGCGGCGACGAGCTCGGCGCAGTGTTCCTCGAAGTAGCGCCGCTGCAGCGCTGCGGGCCGGTGTCCTTCGACGACCAGGAGCCGTACCCCGTCGGGCAGCTGGTGCTCGGCCGCGACCAGCCGGTCGAGCACACCCTGGCGCAGGCGCGCCCACGCCCCGTCGGCGTCGGCCTTGCGGTGGTCGAGCTGGAGGTCGGACGCCTCGCGGACGTCGACCAGGGGGTCACCGGAGTCCTGGACGGGCACCCGGGCGACGGCAGGGTCCGAGAGCAGCAGCATGGCGCCGAGCGTAGGCCGCGGAGGGGAATGCGCAGCGCTTGGTACAAGTTGATACGATCAGACTCAAGTCATCTGACTGAGCAACGTCAAGGCGCCCGCACCACCCAGCCGGACGCCCGCAACGATCCACCCGATCCCCAGGAGGACCCACCCATGGCACGTGCCGTCGGCATCGATCTCGGTACCACCAACTCCGTCGTCGCCGTCCTGGAGGGCGGCGAGCCCACCGTCATCGCGAACGCCGAGGGCGCTCGCACGACCCCGTCTGTCGTGGCCTTCGCCAAGGACGGCGAGGTCCTGACCGGCAAGGTCGCCAAGAACCAGGCCGTCACCAACGTCGACCGCACGATCCGCTCGGTCAAGCGCCACATGGGCACCGACTGGACCCAGTCGGTCGACGGCAAGGACTTCACGCCGCAGCAGATCAGCGCGTTCATCCTGCAGAAGCTCAAGCGCGACGCCGAGGCCTACCTGGGCGAGCCCGTCACCGACGCGGTCATCACGGTGCCGGCGTACTTCAACGACAACCAGCGCCAGGCCACCAAGGATGCCGGCGAGATCGCGGGCCTCAACGTGAGCCGCATCATCAACGAGCCCACCGCGGCCGCGCTGGCGTACGGCCTCGACAAGGGCGAGGACCAGACGATCCTGGTCTTCGACCTCGGCGGCGGCACGTTCGACGTCTCGCTGCTGGAGATCGGCGACGGTGTCATCGAGGTCAAGGCCACCAGCGGCGACAACCACCTCGGTGGCGACGACTGGGACGAGGCGGTCGTCAAGTGGATCGTCGACGGCTTCAAGTCCAAGACGGGCCTCGACCTCACCAAGGACAAGATGGCGATGCCCCGCATCCGCGAGGCCGCCGAGCTGGCCAAGATCGAGCTCTCCAGCTCCACCAGCACGTCGATCAACCTGCCGTACATCACGGTCCAGGACGGCAGCCCCGTGTTCCTCGAGGAGACGCTGACCCGCTCGGAGTTCGAGAAGATCACGTCCGACCTGCTCGTGCGCGCCAAGGCGCCGTTCAACAACGTGATCCGCGATGCGGGCGTCAAGGTCGGCGACATCGACCACGTCGTCATGGTCGGTGGCTCCACGCGCATGCCGGCCGTCACCGAGCTCGTCAAGAGCCTCACGGGCGGCAAGGACCCCAACAAGGGCGTCAACCCCGACGAGGTCGTCGCGATCGGCGCGAGCCTGCAGGCCGGCGTGCTGAAGGGCGAGGTCAAGGACGTCCTGCTCCTCGACGTCACCCCTCTGAGCCTCGGCATCGAGACCAAGGGTGGTGTCATGACCAAGCTCATCGAGCGCAACACCACGATCCCGACCAAGCGCAGCGAGGTCTTCACGACCGCTGACGACAACCAGCCGTCCGTCGCGATCCAGGTGTACCAGGGTGAGCGCGAGATGGCCGCCGGCAACCAGCTGCTCGCCACGTTCGAGCTGACCGGCCTCCCGCCGGCCCCGCGCGGCGTGCCGCAGATCGAGGTCACGTTCGACATCGACGCCAACGGCATCGTCAACGTGTCCGCGAAGGACCGTGGCACGGGCAAGGAGCAGTCGATGACGATCACCGGCGGCTCGGCGCTGAGCAAGGACGACATCGACAAGATGGTGCGGGACGCCGAGCAGTACGCCGAGGAGGACCGTCAGCGCCGTGAGGCCGTCGACGTCCGCAACCAGGGCGACTCGCTCGTGCACACGACCGAGAAGTTCCTGGCCGAGAACGGCGACAAGGTCGGTGAGGAGCTCAAGAACGAGGTCCAGGCCGATGTCGACGCCCTCAAGGAGACGCTCAACGGCGAGGACACCGAGGCCATCAAGGCCGCCACCGGCAAGCTCGCCGAGTCGAGCCAGAAGCTCGGCACCGCGATGTACGAGGCGGCGGCCGCCGAGGCCGCGAGCGCCCCGTCGAGCGACGCCGACGGTGGCGACGACGACGTCGTCGACGCCGAGATCGTCGAGGACGACGACACCGAGGGGACCAAGTGACGCAGGGACCCGAGCACACCGATCCGGAGCACGCGGGTCCCGACGTCGAGGGCGAGGTGTCGCAGGAGGAGGCTCCTGCGACACCCGCCCCCGGGGCGGAGCCCGAGGTCGCTGCCGAGCCGGCCCAGCCCACGGTCGAGCAGCAGCTCGCCGAGCGCACCGCCGACCTGCAGCGGCTCCAGGCCGAGTACGTCAACTACAAGCGGCGCGTCGACCGTGACCGCGAGCTCGTGCGGGCGCAGGGCGAGGCGAAGGTCCTCGAGTCGCTCCTCACGGTGCTCGACGACATCGCGCGCGCGGCCCAGCACGAGCAGCTCGAGGGCGGCTTCAAGGCCGTCGCCGACTCCCTGCAGGCGGCCGTCACCAAGCACGGGCTCGAGACGTTCGGCGCCAAGGGCGATCCGTTCGACCCGTCGCTGCACGAGGCGGTCACGCACGCGGGCGAGTCGCCCGACGTCGACGTGACGTCGGTCGAGCTCGTGATGCGCACGGGCTTCCGCGTCGGCGACCGGGTGCTGCGCACCGCGATCGTCGGCGTCGTCGACCCGGCGGCTCCGGCTGCCGAGCCTGCGGCCGAGGAGCCGGTGGCCGACCCGGCCGCCGCCGACGACGACGCCTGACCCACCCACACTGATCACACTGCAAGCGCGAGGGGAGGTGCCCACGTGAGCACCACGGACTGGTCCGGCAAGGACTTCTACGGTGTCCTCGGCGTCACCAAGGACGCCACGGCCGACGACATCAAGAAGGCCTACCGCAAGCTGGCGCGCGAGAACCACCCTGATGCCAACCCCAACAACAAGGCGGCGGAGGAGCGGTTCAAGGGCGTCTCCGAGGCCTACGCGGTGCTGTCCGACACCACCAAGCGCAAGCAGTACGACGAGCAGAAGTCGATGTTCGGGCAGTTCCGCAGCCAGGGCGGCGCCGGCATGCAGTCCGACTTCGACCTCAGCGACATCCTCGGCGGGATGTTCGGTGGGGGCGGTGGGCGCCGGCGCCGGCAGACCACCGCTCGGCGCGGCGACGACCTCGAGTCCGAGGCCTCGATCGGCTTCAGCGAGGCCGTCGAGGGCGTCACGATCAGCCTGCGCCTGCCCAGCGACGAGGCGTGCGGCACGTGCCACGGCACGGGCGCGCGCCCGGGCACCGCGCCGTCGGTGTGCCCGAAGTGCCAGGGAAGCGGCATGCAGACCAGCGCCAACGGCGGGGTCTTCGCCATGACCGAGCCGTGCCAGGGCTGCCGAGGCCGCGGCATGGTCGTCGAGCACGCGTGCCCGACCTGCTCCGGATCGGGGCGCTCCCCGTCGAGCCGCACCCTGCAGGTGCGCGTGCCTGCCGGGGTGCAGGACGGCCAGCGCATCCGCCTCAAGGGCAAGGGTGCGCCGGGCACGGGTGGGGGCCCAGCCGGCGACCTCATGCTGCTCGTGCACGTCGATCCGCACCCGGTGTTCGGCCGCAAGGGCGAGCACCTCACGCTCTCGGTCCCCGTCGCGTACGACGAGGCCGCGCTCGGAGCCGACGTCGCGGTGCCCACGATCGACGGCACGTCGGTCACGCTGCGCATCCCCCCGGGCACTCCGCACGGCCGCACGCTCCGGGTGCGTGGCAAGGGCGGTCTGGCCCGGTCGGGCCGCCGCGGCGACCTGCTCGTCACCGTCGACATCGCGGTGCCTGCGACCCTCTCAGACGCCGAACGCGAGGCGGTCGAGGCCTTGCGCGTCGCCCGCGCCGGGCGCGATCCTCGAGAGGACCTCTTCAAGGCGGTGAAGTCATGAATCCGAACGTCGGCAGTCCCTTCACGCCGCCGGGACCTGAGGCGAAGGTCTTCGTCATCAGCGTCGCCGCGGAGCTGTCCGGCCTGCACCCGCAGACCCTGCGCACGTACGACCGCCTCGGCCTGGTCGAGCCCGGCCGCACGGGCGGTGGCGGTCGCCGTTACTCGCTCGTCGACATCGAGCTGCTGCGTCGCATCGCCGACCTCACCGCCGAGGGCCTCGGTCTCGAGGGCGTCAAGCGCGTCATCGAGCTGGAGCACCAGGTCGCCGCGCTCTCCTCCCGTGTCACGGAGCTGGAGGCCGACCTCGAGGTCGCGCACCGCGCCCTGGGCACGGTCGCGAACCTCCCGGTGCGCGCCACCGCAGCGCAGGTCACGCTCTACCGCCGTCGCTGACCCCGGCTCGACGGGGGCGGTGAGCCTGCCGTCACCTCGACGCTGGCGGTGACGGCAGGCTCACCGCTGTCGACGGGGGAGTAGCGTCGTTGACGTGACTGCCCAGTCCCCGACGGCCCCGTCCCCGACCACCCTCGGCCAGCTGCGCGCCTCGGGCCACGTGCATCGACCGCTGCGTGTCGAGATCCGCGACAACCTGCTGGCCGCCCTCGCCGAGGGCCGCGACCCCTGGCCGGGCCTGCACGGCTTCGAGGACACCGTCGTGCCGCAGCTCGAGCGCGCGCTCATCGCCGGGCACGACATCGTGCTGCTCGGCGAGCGCGGGCAGGGCAAGACGCGGCTCCTGCGCACGCTCGTGGGACTGCTCGACGAGTGGACGCCGGTCATCGACGGCTCCGAGCTCGGCGAGCACCCCTACGCGCCGATCACCACGTCCAGTATCCGTCGCGCCGAGGAGCTCGGTGACGACCTGCCCGTCGTCTGGCGCCACCGTGACGCCCGGTATGCCGAGAAGCTCGCCACCCCCGACACGAGCGTCGCCGACCTGATCGGCGACGTCGACCCGATGAAGGTCGCCGAGGGTCGCAGCCTCGGCGACCCGGAGACCATCCACTTCGGACTGATCCCGCGCAGCCACGGCGGCATCGTGGCCATCAACGAGCTGCCCGACCTCGCCGAGCGCATCCAGGTCGCGATGCTCAACGTGATGGAGGAGCGCGACATCCAGATCCGCGGCTACGTGCTGCGACTGCCGCTCGACGTCCTCGTCGTCGCGAGCGCCAACCCCGAGGACTACACCAACCGCGGCCGCATCATCACGCCGTTGAAGGACAGGTTCGGGGCCGAGATCCGCACGCACTACCCGCTCGCGCTCGTCGACGAGATCGCGGTCATCCGTCAGGAGGCTCAGCTGGTCGCCGAGGTGCCCGACCAGCTCGTCGAGGTGCTGGCGCGGTTCACCCGCGCGCTTCGCGAGTCGCCGGCGGTCGACCAGCGCAGCGGCGTCAGCGCCCGGTTCGCCATCGCGGGCGCCGAGACCATCGCGGCGGCCGCACTGCACCGCGCGACGCGACAGGGCGAGGAGCGGGCGGTGGCGCGCCCCGTCGACCTGGAGACGGCGGTCGACGTGCTCGGCGGCAAGATCGAGTTCGAGTCGGGCGAGGAAGGTCGGGAGGACCTCGTGCTCGACCACCTCCTGCGAACCGCCACGGCCGAGACCGTGCGGGGGCTCTTCACAGGGATC
>JAHEXN010000136.1 GCA_023252095.1 Actinomycetes bacterium
CTGGACCAATCCCGACCCTGAAGCCGGCGACACCTACGTGTGGATGCGCGCCGGTGACGGCCAGCTGAACACGGCCAACGAGGTGCTCGAGCCGACGCTCAGCATCCGGGCCAACGGGACAGGAGCCACGTGCATCGTGGTGATGGTCAAACGGGCCGACGGGCGGACGTCGCCGGTCGAGGACTCCGCACCGGTCTGTGCGGGCTGAGCGGCCGGGGGAGGATCATGGGGATCGTCGGGGGACGAGCCGGTCGGGCCCGGGAACATCTGCGGGTCGCCGAGCATCAGACGCAGGACGTGGGGTCAGAGGGTCATCAGGCACGGGAAGCACAGGGACGGGACAGGGAGCGATGGGACACGGGGGCGTGAACGACGACATGACGTCCGGCGACGTCGACGTCACCGACGACGAGCTCGGTCCTGGTGGTGCACGTCTCACGGTCGAGTTCTGCGGCGAGGAGTACGACGTCGCGGTCGGCGAGTCGTTCACGATCGGCCGCGAGGGCGATCTCGTGGTCGACGAGGACAATCCGTACCTGCACCGCCAGCTCGTCGACCTGCGGCACGAGGGCGGCTTCTGGTGGATCACGAACGTCGGCACACGCCTGTCGCTGACCGTCACGGGTGAGGCCGGCACGCTGCAGTCAGTCGTGGGCCCGGGCTCCCAGGTGCCCGTCGTGCTGCCCGATCTCGCGGTGCTCTTCACGGCGGGTGAGACGACGTACGAGGTCAACGTCCACAGCGCCGCGCCCACGTTCGTCGTGAGCCCGCACCAGGAGCTCGACCAGCCGCCGGGCGACCACACGCTCGGTGCCGTCGAGCTCACGCCGACCCAGTTCCGCCTGATCCTGGCCCTCGCCGAGGGCTCCCTGCGCCGCGCCGGCACGGGCATCAGCGAGCTGCCGAGCAACGCCAAGGCGGCCGAGCGGCTCGGCTGGCCCATCACGACCTTCAACCGCAAGCTCGACAACGTGTGTGACAAGTTCTCCGCGGCCGGCGTCAAGGGCCTGCGAGGCGGGGCGGGCAAGCTCGCCACCAACCGTCGCGCCCGCCTCGTCGAGTACGCCGTGGCGGCCCGCATCGTGCGACCCGAGCACCTCCAGATCCTCGACGAGCCCGAGGGCGGCGCGTGAAGCGCGCCGCCGGGGGGCGTCGAGCGGCGGCACCAGCACCCAAGACCCCGCGGGGATCCGCGAGCCCGCGCGTCCGGCGCTGGCGCAAGGTCGCGTCGGGTGCCTCGCTGGCGCTGGTCTCCTCGCTGCTCGTGGTCCTGGCGTTCCGTGCCGACGGCACCCCCGTGACCGACGTCGAGCTCCACGACGGCAGCGTGTGGGTCTCGAACTCGCAGCGCCTCCTGATCGGTCGGCTCAACCCGCAGATCAAGCAGCTCGACCTCGGCGTCTCGACCGACTCGGCCGACGTCGACATCTTCCAGAACGGCCCCACGGTCTTCATCGACAACCAGTCGGGCACGCGCACGCTGCGTCAGGTCGACGTGGCCAGCGCCGTCGCCTCCGAGCCCGTCGAGCTCCCGGAGACGGTCGACGCGGCCTTCGGCGGCCACACGATCGCGCTGCTCGACACCAAGTCGGGTCAGCTGTGGGTCAAGTCGAGCCAGAACCTGGCGTCCTTCTCGGCCAAGGCCGAGCCGGAGCTGGTCAAGGTCGCGCGCGACGGTGCGGTCGCGGTGAGCCCCAGTGGCGTGGCCTACGTGCTCGACCGCAGCACGGGCACCGTCACGAGCTTCGCGCTCGCCGAGGACGGCACGCCCGAGCAGCAGGGCACGTGGGATCTCGGGGACTCGATCGGCGAGGACGCCCAGCTCACGGTCGTCGGGTCGACGCCGGCGGCGTACGACGCCGAGCAGGCGAGCCTGTTCCGTCCCGGGGCCGACCCGGTGCGGATCGACACCGAGAAGCCGGCCGCCGTCAAGCTCCAGGCGCCCAGCGCCGCCGGCGGCACGCTCTACGTCGGCACGCACGAAGGACTTCTGGGCACGGCGCCCACCGGGGGCGACCTCGAGCAGCTCAAGCAGCCGGCGATCGCCGGCGACCCGGCCGCCCCCGTCGTGCTCGACGGTTGCGTGCACGCGGCGTGGGCCGATGACGGCGAGGCCAAGTCGTACACGCGGCTCTGCGAGGGCGAGCGGGCGTTCGAGAAGGCCATCCCGGGCGTCACGTCCTCGGCCAACCTGGTGTTCCGCGTCAACCGCAACGTCGTGGTGCTGAACGACACCGTCACGGGCGACTCGTGGATGGTCCAGAAGGACTCGCTCGACCGCGTCAACAACTGGGACGACGTCGACCCCAACACGCAGCGTCAGGAGCTCGAGAAGCAGGAGGTCGAGGACCCCGACGAGCAGCCCGAGAACCGGCCCCCCGTCGCGAACCCCGACAACCTGGGTGCCCGCCCCGGCCAGGCCACGATCCTCCCGGTCGTGCTGAACGACACCGATCCTGACCGCGACCTCATCACGATCACGAAGGTCAGCCACGTCAGCGGGCCCGAGCCGACCAGCGGCTACGCGGTCGTCGGCAACGACACTCAGGTGCAGGCCACGTTCGCCGCCGACGCCACGGGCGACGCGGTGTTCCGCTACGACATCGCCGACGGCCGTGGCGGCACCGCCTCGACCGAGGCCACGATCGCGATGCGCGGCGCCGCGGAGAACCTCGTGCCGGTCAAGCTCCCTGACCGCAACACGTCCCTCACGGTCGCGCAGGGCCAGCGCAACTCGGTCTTCGTCCTGTCGGACTGGCTCGATCCCGACGGCGACGACCTCACGATCTCGGCGGCCGTCGCCACGGGCGAGGGTCAGGTCGAGTTCCGTCCCGACGGCACGGTCGAGTTCGTGGACACCCTGGGCCAGATCGGCCAGAACGGTGTCGAGATCACGGTCTCCGACGGACGCGGGGGTGACGTCACGGCCGTCGTGCCGGTCAACGTCGTGGCCGCGACCTCGGCGGTCCCCGAGCCCGTCGCCGACCGTGCGGTCGGCATCGCCGGTACCAAGTCGCTCGTCGAGCCGCTGCTCAACGACGGCAGCCCCACGGGGGTGCCCCTGACCCTGACCGACGTGAGCCGGCCGGAGGGGGTCGAGGTCGTCGTCGACGCAATCGCCGGCACCTTCACGGCCACGACGCAGCGTCCCGGCACCTACTACCTCGAGTACACCGCGGCCAACGTCGACAAGTCGGCCTCGTCGGTCGTGCGTCTCGACGTCAAGGCGCCCTCCGACGCCAACTCCGCGCCCGTCGCCGTGAAGGACCAGGGAGTCCTGCCCGCGGGTGGATCGGTGCTCGTCGACGTGCTGAGCAACGACTACGACCCCGACGAGGACGTCCTGGTCGTGCAGGGGGTCGAGGTCGCCGAAGGTGTCCCGCTCAAGGCCGTGCTCCTCGAGAACAGCATGCTGCGCGTCGAGGCCACGGGAGACCTGACCGAGCCCGCCCAGATCGACTACGTCCTGTCCGACGGCGAGGAGACCGCGACGGGAGCCGTCGTGATCAGTCCGGGTCCGCGCGGCGAGAACCGTGCCCCGGTCGTCAACGCCGACTACCAGACGATGCGCGCGGGCGCCGTGGCCACGGTCTCGGTGCTCGACAACGACTCCGATCCCGACGGCGACGACCTCGACCTCGTGCAGGAGGACCTCGTCGTCGACGAGGCCACGACCGAGGACGGGCTGCTCGTGTTCGTGTCGGGCCAGGACCTCAAGGTCCGCGCCCCGGAGGAGCCGGGTCAGTACTCCTTCACGTACGGCGTGCGTGACGCCGCCGGTGTGCGCGTGGCCTCCACGGTCTGGCTCACGGTCAAGCCCGACACCGCCGACGGCAACAGCGCGCCCCGCCCCAACCCGATCGTCGACCGCGCGATCGTCGGCAGCACGGTCCGCGTGCCGCTCAACGTGCAGGGTGCCGATCCCGACGGCGACGCGGTGGGGTTCAAGAGCGTCGTGCAGGCGCCCCAGAAGGGCCGCATCGTCGCGACGGGCGCCGACTGGGTCGAGTACGAGCCCTTCGAGGGCGAGGCCGGCACCGACGTCTTCAGCGTCACGGTCGCCGACAAGTACGGCGCGTCGGCCCCGGCCGAGGTGCGCGTCGGCGTGATCCCGCAGGCGCCCGTCAACCAGGCGCCGGTCGCTCTCAACGACGAGCTGCTCGTCAAGCCGGGCAAGAAGATCCAGTACGACCCGCGCCTCAACGACGCCGATCCCGACGGCGACCCGATCAACCTCCTGCCCGACCTCACGACGCCGACGGGCTCCGACGCGCTGGTCTCCGGCACGTTCATCGAGGTCACGGCTCCCGAGCCCGACGGTGCCGAGACCGCCACGACCTCGATCGGCTACACGATCACCGACGGACTCGGTGGCAACGGCACGGCGTTCTTCGTCCTGAGCGCCAGCGAGGACGCCCCCTTCCACGCCCCGATCGTGCGCGACGACTCCGCCGATCTCGCGGAGGTCACGGGCAAGAAGGCCGGCGACACCGCGCTCGTCGACGTCCTGGAGAACGACGGCGACCTCGACGGCCGGGTCGAGGACCTCGAGATCGAGGCGATCGACACCGACGTGAGCCGGGTCAAGGACCGGCAGCTGCAGGTCACCCTGGCGGCCGAGGACCAGGTCGTCGCGTACAAGGTCACCGACGACGACGACCAGGTCGCGTACGGCTTCGTCTTCGTGTCCGGCACCGACAGTGCGCCGCCCACCGTCAACCCCGAGAAGGTGCCGCTCGAGACACCCGTCAACACGCCGATCGAGATCGAGCTGGCCGACGTCATCCTGGTCCGCGACGGGCGCACGCCCGTGCTGACGACCGAGGACGTCATCACGGCCCAGCGGTCCGACGGCTCGGCGCTCGTCCAGGAGGGCAAGGACGACCGCGTCGTCTTCACGCCCCAGGCCGACTACGTGGGCCCGGCGTCGATCACGGTCGAGGTCACCGACGGCGACGGCCTGAACGACCCCGAGGGCAAGCGCGCGCTGCTCACGATCCCGATCGACGTCACGCCCGACGGCAACGTCGCGCCCACGATGCGCACGGTGCGGATGGTCGTGTCCGACGACGGCGAGGCCTCCCGCCTCGACCTCGTCAATGCGGCGAAGGACCTGAACGAGGACGACCTGAGCTTCGAGGTCACGGGTGTCGAGGGTCCCGTCGAGGCCGACATGGACGGCGACACCGTGATCGAGGTCTCGGCCCAGGACGGCGCCACGACCGGGGACACCGCGACGGTCGACGTCGTGGTCGACGACGGCACGGTGCAGGTGCCGGGTCAGGTGCTCGTGACGGTCTCGAGCTCGACTCGGCCACCCATCATCGTCGCGCCGATCCGGGTCGACGGCACGGCGGGCGACCCCGTCACGATCGACGTCGCCGACTTCGCGACCAACCCCTACGCCGACGACGACAAGCCGCTCACGGTCTCCGGCGTGTCGGTCGAGTCCGGCGATGGCACGATCTCCGGCGAGAAGGGCACCGAGTTCACGGTGACTCCGAAGGCCGACACGTTCGGCGTCGTGACCGTCAAGTTCACGGTCTCCGACGCATCGGGCGACTCCTTGCGCGACGTCGTGGGGCGGGCCACCGTCACGGTCGCCGGGCGGCCCGAGGCACCTGGCCGACCCCAGGTCACGACCACGGAGGCCCGATCGGTCGTGCTGAGCTGGTCGGCCCCCAACGACCGCGGCGCCCCCATCACGACCTACCAGGTCACCGGATCGGGCGGCGTGAGCCAGGAGTGCGCCTCCACGACGTGCACGATCACGGGTCTCAACCCCGGCGACGCGTACACGTTCACGGTCGTCGCCGTGAACCGCGTCGGCGAGAGCGACCCGAGCTCGGCCTCGGCCCCGGTCACGCCCGACAAGATGCCCGACGTCATGTCGCCGCCGCAGATCGCGGTCGAGCCCACCGCGATGGACGGCCAGCTCAAGCTCTCGTGGACGCCTCCGGGCAACGAGGGCTCGGCCGTCACGTCGTACGAGATCAAGATGGTCGGCTCGGGTCAGTCGCAGTCGGTCCCGGGCGGCTCCACGTCGTACACCTGGGCCGGGCTCACGAACGGCACGACCTACCAGTTCCAGATCCGCGCGATCAACAAGACGCCGACGCAGCAGCAGTTCTCGCCGTCGTCGGCCGCCGTGGCACCGTTCGGCAAGCCGGCGGTCATGAAGGCCCCCGTCGCCGAGGCGCTCAGCAACGGTGCCGGCGGCGGCCGCACGATCCGTGCTCTCTGGGAGCCCTCGGACGACAACGGCGACCCCATCGCCGGGTACCGGCTCACGACGTACGCCAACGGCTCGGTCCTGCGCACCGAGGAGCTGCCGGCAGGCACGACGTCGCGCACCTACAACGGCGTCGAGAACGGCATCGACTACTCCTTCACGATCGAGGCGAAGAACCGCGCCGGGTGGTCGCCGAGCGCGAGCCCCAAGTCCAACGCGGTCAAGCCCTTTGGCCCGGCCAGCGCACCGCAGATCACGGGCTTCACCGAGGGCGACGGTCGCTTCGACCTGCAGATCGTGACCCCGGCCGACAACGGCGGCTACCCGGTGCGGAGCTACCAGGTCTACGGGGCGGGCGCCACGAAGACGGTCAACGCACCCAGCCAGGCGGAGGGTGCCGCGACGACGCTCACCGTGACCGGCGTCGCCAACAGCAGCAGCGGCTACCAGGTCCGGATCGTGCCGCTGAGTGGCGACAACGGCTCGCTGCCGGGCGCGACGTCGAACACCGTCGGGCCGATCAAGCCCTACGGGCCCCCGAACGCGCCCACCAACGTCCAGGCGAGTGCGGACGGGCGCACGGCGATCAACTACTCGTGGTCCAAGCCGAGCGAGAACGGCCGTGCCATCACCGGCTACGAGTACCGGATCGACAACGGCGGTTGGCAGACCACGAACGGCACGAGCTACCGCGGCACGGGCTACGGCGAGGGCACCCAGCACACGATCGACGTGCGCGCCGTCGACGCGGCGGGCCAGAAGTCGGCGGCACGGTCCGCGTCCGCCACGACCGACAAGCCGAATCCGCGGGTCACGACCGAGTACACCGGCGGTACCCAGAGCGGATACCCGCAGACCCGCACGACCGGTACCGACCTCCCCGACGGCACGTACGAGCTGACGTTGAGGGCGGCGTCCGGAGACTTCATGCTCGATGGCACGCAGCCGGTCACCGTCACGGTCCGGAACGGGACCTTCTCCGACCTCGGTTCAGCCTGCGGCTCGTCGATCTACAAGTACTACGCGCGCGTGGTCGGCAACGGTCAGACCTATCGATCCAACGAAGTCACCTTCAAGCCCTGCTAGCGAGGACACCTCTTCATGACACTCACCCCCGACCAGACGCAGTGGTTCGCCACGACGTTCGGCCAGCTCGTCGGCAACGTCGAGCAGGCCGTCGTCGGCAAGACCCACCAGATCCAGCTCGCCATGGCCTGCCTGCTGGCCGAGGGCCACCTGCTGCTGGAGGACTTTCCGGGCACGGGCAAGACCTCCCTGGCGCGCTCGATCGCGCAGACGCTCAAGGGCGAGCAGAGCCGCATCCAGTTCACGCCCGACCTGCTGCCGAGCGACGTCACGGGCGTCACGATCTTCGATCAGCGCACCGAGAAGTTCGAGTTCCACCCGGGCCCCGTCTTCACGAACATCCTGCTGGCCGACGAGATCAACCGCGCCTCGCCCAAGACGCAGTCGGCCCTGCTCGAGGTGATGGAGGAGGGGCGGGTCACGGTCGACGGCATCACGCACCGCGTCGGCCGCCCGTTCATGGTCATCGCCACGATGAACCCGATCGAGCAGGCCGGTACCTACCGGCTGCCCGAGGCGCAGCTCGACCGCTTCCTCATGAAGACGACGCTCGGCTACCCCGACCACGCGAGCACGCTCAAGATCCTCGCCGCGACCGCCACCAAGGCGTCGGCGAGCGAGCTTGAGCCGCTCATCACGACCGAGGCCGTCGCCTCGATGATCGACCTGGCCGCCCGGGTGCACGTCGACGACGTCGTGCTGGAGTACGTCACGACGCTGCTCGCCGAGACCCGCAGCGCTCCCGAGGTGCAGCTGGGCTGCAGCGTCCGCGCGGGCCTCGCGCTCATCCGCGTCGCCAAGGTCTGGGCCGCGGCCTCGAGCCGCCACTACGTGCTGCCCGACGACATCAAGGTCCTCGCGATCCCGTCGCTCGCTCACCGCATGGTGCTCGACCCGGAGGAGGAGTTCCGCGGCCTCACGACGGAAGCCGTCGTGCAGCGCCTGCTCGACACGATCCCGGCTCCGCAGGAGCGCGCTGCCGGATGACGACGACGGGGGTGGGGGTCGAGCGGAGGATCACGGGCGCGCGTCGGCGCGTCCGTCACCTCTCGCTGGGCACCCGCGACCGGGTCGCCCGCCTGACGGCGACCCCGCGACGCTGGCTTCAACCGGTCACCGACGTCACGAGCGCGGCAGCCGTCGCGGTCGCGCTCGTGGCCGTCGTGGCCGGCGTCGTCGGCTGGCGACTCGGGTGGCGCGAGCTCGTGCCGGGCTTCTGGCTCGGTCTCGTCCTGCTCGCGGT
>JAHEXN010000137.1:0-3450 GCA_023252095.1 Actinomycetes bacterium
AAGACGAATGCGATGCCATCGCCCTGCGACTGAACACCCGACCACGCGAGACCCTCAACTGGCAGACTCCAGCCCAAGCCCTCGACCGAGGACTACTTGCAACAGCCGGTTGAGATCGCCACCAACAAAGTCGCTCGTGACCACCAACAAACTCTCTCGCGAGCGGTACGTCAGGTGGGGGGTGTGAGAGGGGCGGCGAAGAACGCGCGTTCGTGGAGGGCGGAGGTGGCGAAGGCCTGCCACATCTGCTCGCGCACATCCGGGGAGAAGGTCGCTGCGACCTTCTCGGTGATCGCGCGGGCGCGCTCAACGGCCTCGGCGAAGGCCGGGTCGCCGTAGGTGAGCAGCCAGTCGCGGTACGGGTGCTCCTCGGTCACCGCGGCCGCCAGACGAGTGCCGATGTCGGCGTACATCCAGTAGCACGGCAGCACCGCCGCGACCGCCTCCGCGTAGCCAGCCTCGACGGCCTCCTGGAGGTGCTCGACGTAGGCGACGGTTGCCGGAGCCGGCTCGACCCGGCCGCCACCGGTCCACCGCTGGTGCAGGCGCAGCTCTTCCTCCAGGCACTCGGCGGACCCCGCGGCCCAGAACGCCGCCTCCGCCGGGTCGTCGGCGAGCTCGGCCGTGCGGGCGAGCACGTCGGCGTAGGCGTGCAGGTACTCGGCGTCCTGCGCGAGGTACCACCCGAAGGCCTCGCGCGGCAGCGTGCCCGCGGCCAGCCCCGCGACGAACGGATCGGCGTCGGTACCGTCGCGGATCCCCGCGATCCGCTCCCACCAGTCGGCGGTCACGCTCGTCACCAGGCCGCCCCGCGACCACAACCCGGAGAGGTGGCTGACCGGCCCGTGACCCTGACCCACCTCGAGACCGGCTCCGTGGCGCAGGCTCTCGGTGAGCCACTGCTTCGACCGGTCGATGCTCGCGAACCAGTCCCCCGACCCCGCCAGGACTCCGGCTCCCTGCCACGTCGCCACGGCCGACGACAACGAGCAGCCCGTGCCGTGCGTCGCCGTGGTGTCGACCCGAGGAGCGACGAGTGAACGCACGGGTTCCGGCGCCGCGGCGTCGACCAGCGCGTCGTGCACGAGGTCACCCTCGAGGTGGCCGCCCTTGGCCAGCACCGCCACGCCGAAGCGCTCGGAGACCGCGAGGGCCTGCGCGACGACGTCGTCCCAGGTCGCGGCCGGGCGCTCGTCGGCGAGCACGGCGAGCTCGGGCACGTTGGGCGTGATGAGGTCGGCCGCCGGCAGGAGGTCGCGCAGCGCCTGCTCGGCCTCCGTGACGAGCAGGCGGTCGCCACTCGTCGCGACCATGACCGGGTCGAGCACGACGACCGGCGGGCGCACTCGACCCAGCCAGGCGCCGACGACCTCGATCGTGGCGACGTCACCGAGCATGCCGATCTTGACCGCGTCGATCACGACGTCGTCGCTCACGGCGTCGAGCTGTTGCCCCAGGAAGTCGGCGGGTGGCGTGTGTACGGCGCGAACGCCCTGGGTGTTCTGCGCGACGAGCGCGGTCACGACGGCCATGCCGTAACCGCCGTTCGCAGCGATGCTCTTGAGGTCGGCCTGGATGCCGGCACCGCCCGTCGGGTCGGTTCCGGCGATCGACAGCACCCGCGGGACGGCGGGTCCGGTACGTGTCATGACGAGGTTCCTCTCCACGCGGACACATAGGCACGGGCGGCGGCGGCTGGATCGGCCGCACCGCAGAGACCGGAGACCACCGCGAGCCCGGCGAGCCCCGACCCGTGGAGCGCACGCGCGTCGGCGACCGTGACGCCGCCGATCGCGACGGCAGGGACGGGCGAGAGCGCGAGGCGCTGCCGCATCCCGTCGACCCCCAGCGCTGCAGGGGCGTCGGGCTTGGTCGACGTTCCGTGGAGTGCACCGATGCCGACATGGTCGACGACCGACGGATCGACCGCGGCCAGCTCGGCGGGAGTCGCAGCGCTCAGACCGATCAGCGCGTCCGGACCGATCGCGGCGCGGACCTCGGCCGCCGGTGCGTCGCCCTGCCCCACGTGGACCCCGGCCACGGCGATGCCGTCGGCTCGGGCCGCGAGGAACGCCTCGACGTCGTCGTTCACGACGAGCGGCACGCCCGACGGAAGGACGGCGGCGACCGATCCCAGGACGTCCACGAGCTGCTGGGTGGAAGCGTGCTTCTCGCGCACCTGGACGATCGTGACGCCTCCCGCGACAGCGGCCTCCACGACGGCCGGCACCGAGTGGCCCGCCGCCGCGGCGATCGCCGTGTCGGTCACGAGGTAGAGCGAGAGGTCGGTCGTCACGACAGCCGGGCGCGGGCGCGGAGGTCGTCGGCGGAAACCGCGGTCAGGGCGTCGAGGAACGCGACGGCGAACGATCCCGGACCCGCCGCGCGCTCGGCCGCCAGCTCGGCGGCGATGGTGTACGTCGTGACCGCGGCGACCGTGGCCACGAACGCGTCGTCCTCCACGGCCGCGAAGGCGGCCATGACCGCGCCGAGCGCGCACCCGCCGCCCGTGACCTTCGTGAGGAGGGCATCACCGTTCGCGATGCGGGCCGAGCGGGTGCCGTCGGTCACGAGGTCGACCGGGCCCGACACCGCGACCACGGCGCCGCACGACGTGGCGAGCTCGGTCGCGACGGACGCTGCGGCATCGACCTCGTCGAGGGCGTCGACACCGCGTCCGCCAGCACCGGCACCGGCGAGCGCGAGGATCTCCGAGGCGTTGCCCCGCACCACGCTGGGGCGAGCCTCGCGCAGCCGGTGCGCCAGCTCCGTGCGAACCGGCAGCACCCCGATCGCGACGGGGTCGAGCACCCACGGGGTCCCCGCCTCGCCGGCGGCCGCCACGGCTGCCTTGATCGCGGCGCGCTGCTCGGCGTGCGGCGTGCCGAGGTTCACGAGCAGGCCGCCCGCGACGCCCGCGAAGATCCCGGACTCCTCCGGGACGTCGACCATGGCCGGCGCCGCACCCACCGCAAGCAGCGCGTTGGCCGTGAAGTTCACGACGACGACGTTCGTGAGGCAGTGGACGAGCGGACCCTCGGCACGCACGCGGTCGAGCGCGGCGATAGAGGACCCGAGCAGGTCGGTGTCGGACCCATGGGGGGCGGCAGAGGACGACGTCATCTGGGGACATCCCTTCGCTAGTGCGAGCTAGAGCAGGTTGTGCGGGTGTGTTCTCAGCCCCGAGCGGGGCACCCCGTGTCTGGTCGTCAGGCTAGCCGACGCCGCACCTCCCGGACCACGGGGTCAGAGCGCACTACCGTTGGCGCATGCAAGGGGTCCGGGTGCCGTGGTGGCCACTGTTCGGTGTCGTGTCCGTGGCGCACGTCGTGCTGCTGGCGGCCGGCGTCGAGCCCTGGGACAGCGTCACGAAGTGCCTCGCAGCTCCCCTGCTGATCGGCTGGGTGCTCGCCACCGGAGCGCCGCGCATCCTCGCGCTGGCCCTGCTGT
>JAHEXN010000137.1:3460-8530 GCA_023252095.1 Actinomycetes bacterium
GAGCTCGACGGCCTGTTCCTGGCCGGGATGGCGTCGTTCGCCCTGGCGCACGTCTGCTTCATCTCCTGGTTCGTGAGCCACGACGCGGTCGCGAAGCTGCGGGCGCGTCCGGTCATCGTCGTCGTGCTCGCCGCCGCGGCGATCACCCTCGTCGCCCTCGTGTGGGGCGGGATCGACGACCCGGTGGTGCGCACCGTGCTGCCGCTGTACGCCCTGCTGCTCTCGGGCACTGCCGCCACCGCGCTGGCGACCGACCGCACGGCGGGCCTCGGTGCCGTGCTGTTCCTGGTCTCGGACGCACTGATCGCGCTGACCGAGTTCCACCGCTTGTCGACGACCACCGCGAGCCACGTCGCGATCATGGTGCTGTACCTCGCCGCGATCGCCCTGCTCACGATCGGCGGCGCCCGCCTCGCCCACCCCGGCGTCCGTGCTGATGCCCCGACTCCCGAACCGGCCTCGTGACGGACGCTCCCGTGGCATCCGACCGGGTGTACCGAGCGATCGTGCGCGTCGTGGCCGGCGTCTTCCGGCTGCAGGGCTACCGCTTCGACGTGCAGGGCGCCGAGCACCTGCCAGCCACCGGCGCCGCCGTGCTCGCGGCGAACCACAACAGCCTCCTCGACTTCACCCTGGTCGGTCGCGCGGCCCGTCCACGTGGGCGGCTCGTGCGGTTCATGGCCAAGCGGTCCCTGTTCGGTCGGGGCCCAGTGGGCTGGGGCATGCGGCGCATGGGCCACATCCCGGTCGACCGGACGTCGGGCGCCGTGGCCTACCGACGTGCGCGCCGATGGCTCGAGCGTGGTGACGTCGTGGGCGTCTTCCCGGAGGCGACGATCAGCCGATCGTGGCTCGTCAAGCCCCTGCGCCGCGGAGCTGCCGCGCTCGCGCTCGAGACCGGCGTCCCGATCGTGCCGGTCGTGACCTGGGGCGGGCACCGGATCCTGACGGTCGACGGCCACCGCAGCCTGCGCCGACGGATCCCCGTGACGATCCGCGTCGGCGAGCCCCTGACGGCGGCGCCAGGCGAGGGCGTCGAGGAGCTCACCGCGCGCCTCCACCGCTCACTCATGGCGTTGCTCGACGCGGCGATGGACGCGTACCCCGACACCCCGCGTGACGACGCCGACCGGTGGTGGCTCCCGCACGACCGCGGCGGGACGGCCCCGGATCCGGAGACGGCCCACGCGCTCGACGTCGCCGCGGTCGCCCGCATCGGCGACAGCCTGGAGTGAGGATCAAGCGGTGCGCAGGTTGCTGACGGCCGAGGCAAGCGGCCAGCCTGCGGGGTCGTCGAGCGAGCGGCCGTGGTCGATGGCCCAGCGGTTCCAGTTTTCGGCCTTGGCGGAGAACCACCGCTGCTGCTGGGTCATGAGCTGACGGCCCGTGAGATCGGCGATCTGCGGATTGCGCGCCGCCTGGACGCGGGCGACCTCGAGCGCGGCGCGGGCGTCGGCGTTGGCCTCGTGTGCCGCGTCGAGCCGGACCCCGAGCCGCTCCGCGACGTCGACCAGACGGCGCTGCCCGCGACGGCGGGGCGCCAGGCCCCAGTCGACGAGGTACGGGTCGACGACGACGAGCCGCCACCAGTCGGGCTCGACGACGCCGTGGCGCCGGCACTCGGCCGCGAGCATCGTGAGGTCGTAGGACGCGTTGAACACTACGAGCGGAACGCCGCGATCGACCAGGCGGTCGACCCACCGGGCCACGACCGCGATGGCGACCGCCGAGGACGGTGCGCCCTGCAGGGCAGCGGCGTCGAGACCGTGGATCGAGGAGGCCGCCACGGGCACGGGGACGCCCGGATCGACCAGGCCGTCGTGCGCCTCCTCGTCGGTCAGGAGCGCGAAGCTCACGACGCGGTCGTGGAGAGGATCGACGCCCGTGGTCTCGAAGTCGAGCGCAGCCAGCGGGCCGTCGTGCCAGCGGCGTTCGGCCACCGGGGCGAATGCGCGGGTGAAGAACGGGAGCTGCCCCGTGCTGTCGCCTGAGCTGGTGCTCGAGCCGTCGCCTGTGCCGAATCCTGCGTGTTCCATCGCGCCTCCCGCGTCTGGGCGTCACGCTAGTGCGCAGGACCGACACGATCTGCCCGACACGCACCCCGCGATCCGAGCAAAACTGGTACGGTTGTCCAACTAATTGTTTCCCCTTCACCCGCCCGGGAGGCGTCGTGCGCAGGACCAGGTTCAGCGGAGCACTCACGCTCGTCACGGGGGCCGGCAGCGGCATCGGACGAGCCACGGCGCTGCTCGTCGCCCAGCGCGGGGGTCGTCTCGTGCTCACCGACATCCAGGCCGATGGACTCGCCGGCACGATCGCGCTGCTGGCCGGGGCCGGTCACGCCGACGCCGTGGCGCACGACGAGGCACTCGACCTGACCGACGCCGACGCCGTCGTCGCCTTCGCGGGTCGGGTCCACGAGGCGGCCGGTGCGGTCGACGTCGTGATGAACGTCGCGGGCATCTCGACGTGGGGCCGCATCCAGGACCTCGACCTCGCGCACTGGCGCCGCACGGTCGAGGTCGACCTCATGGGTCCCATCCACGTCATGCACGCGTTCGTCCCCGCGATGATCGAGGCCGGTCGCGGTGGGCACGTCGTCAACGTGAGCTCGGCCGCAGGCCTGTTCGGCCTGCCCCTTCACGCGCCGTACAGCGCCGCGAAGTTCGGGCTGCGCGGCGTCAGCGAGGTCCTGCGCTTCGACCTCGCCGCGCACGACATCGGGGTCACGTTGGTGTGCCCCGGCGCCGTCGCGACTCCGCTCGTCGGCACGGTCGACATCGTGGGTGTCGACCGCACCGATCCTCGCGTCGTCAAGGCCGTCAGCGGCTTCGAGAAGCACGCGGTCAGTCCTGAGAAGGCCGCCGAGGCCATGATCCGCGGGGTCGAGAAGGGCCGCCACACCGCGTTCACGTCGGCCGACATCCGCTTCGGCTGGTACGCGCAGCGGTACTTCCCGATCGGCTACTCGGTCTTCATGCACGTCATGAACCGAGCGGCGCGCCGGATCCTGCTGCGGGTCGAGACCGAGCCGCGCACCGACCTGACCCCGGCCGGCACCCCACCCCAGGACGTCGGCGCCGCCTGACGACCGCGCCCGGTCAGCTGTTCGCGAGTGCGGCGACGAGCTCGCGCACGGCCCGCGCGTAGCCCGCCACACCCTCGCCGACCACGACGACCGAGGCGACGTCGCTCAGGTAGGAGTGGTGCCGGAAGCTCTCGCGCGCGTGGACGTCGGACACGTGCACCTCGGCGAACGGCAGGGCCACTCCCGTCAGGGCGTCACGCAGCGCGACGGACGTGTGGGTCAGGCCCCCGGGGTTGATGACGATGCCGCCGGCGCTCGACCGCGCAGCGTGGATCGCGTCGATCAGGACACCCTCGTGGTTGCTCTGCAGCGCCTCGACGTCGAAGCCGAGCGCGGCGGCCGTGCTCGTCACGAGCGACACGACGTCGTCCAGCGTCTCGGACCCGTAGATCGCGGGCTCGCGCGTGCCGAGGAGGTTGAGGTTCGGACCGTTGAGCAGCAGCAGCGAGGGCACGCGATCACGGTAGCGCCCCGGCAGGGGCCACAAGCACGCTCCGGTGGTTGAGGTGCGAGTGCCGCCTGCGGTGCGAGCCGGGTCCTGAGGTGCGACGAGCTCTGCGAGGAGCCTCGAAGGGCGAAACCTCCGTCGGGCGAGGGGCTGAGGTACCCCTTTCGAGGCTCCTTCGTCGCACCTCAAGGGGCGGACCTCTGGAGGGCGACCGACGGCGCGCACGACCTGTACTCAAGCTTGGGCTTCACCGCCGAAGCGGAAGGATTCCGCCTCTATCTGTCCTGATGGGGCGCAGCGACCCGGCACGATCGATCGGCTCGCGACGCTAACCCTGTCCGGGCGCTCCGTAGCTTTCACCGTGGGGAAGCTCTGGGCAGGTGGCGGTATCGGTCTGAGCCGCGACCTCGGCCTTGACCGCGACGCCATCGCCAGTCCTCGCGACGGTGTAGACGATCCCTTCTTGCGAGTCGGCGGCGGGGACATAGCCGACGGTCGCCCCATCGAACGACACCCCGTCCTCAGGCACCAGTCCGACGTGGGTCGTCATGAGGTCAGCGGTGGGATTCTGGATCATCCAGTTGGCGGCCTCCGCAACTGTCGTGCCGGCAATCACCCAGTAGCCTTCCAACTCCTCGTAGGGACCGCACGGCCAGTCTTGGTACGAGTTGAAGC
Source organism: Actinomycetes bacterium (assembly GCA_023252095.1). GTDB lineage: Bacteria > Actinomycetota > Actinomycetes > Propionibacteriales > Nocardioidaceae > Aeromicrobium. Next base: position 7,672 of record JAHEXN010000137.1, read on the forward strand.
TGGCGGGCGGGGTATCCGTGCGTACGGCTCCCGGGGGAAGGTTGGCCGCGTCGAGCCACTCCTGAGCCTGGGCCAGTGCTGCCGCATCCTTCGTCGCGGTCGCGGTGGGCTCGATCGATCCGACGGGCGACGTCACCTGGTCGCTCGCACCCGACTGGCAGCCCGCCACAGCAAGGGAGAAGGTCAGAACTGCGCCGGATGCTACGAGAAAGATGCGCGGCATAGCCGACACCGTAGTGCTGAGCCGCGCACTCCGGTGGCTGCTCGATGGCACGCCCCGGAACCGATCCCTCCGGGAACGAACATCGGTTCGGCGAGCCGGCGTAAGCCACGCCGACCACGACCACGACCACGACCACGACCACGGTCGCTCCCGCTGGCGGCTCTGCGGCGTCCTCGGCTAGGTGAGTGCGGCCCCGAGCCGGGTGAACGCCTCGTCCAGCACCTCGGGCGTCGTCGCGTAGTTGAGGCGTGCGAAGTCCGGTCCGCCGCGGCCGCCCTCACCGCGGAACGGCGAACCGACACCCAGGGCCACCCCGGCGCGCTCGCGCAGCACGTCTGCCGCCTCGCCCCCGAGCCCGTACGCAGTCAGGTCGAGCCAGGCGAGGTACGAGTCGTGCCCCATCACGACGGAGGCACGGGGAAGGTGCCGGGCGAGGAGGTCCGTCACGAGGCGCCGGTTGTCGGCAAGGTCGGCCCGCACGCCCTCGAGCCACTCGAGCCCCTCGGTCCAGGCAGCGACCTGGACCCGCGACCCCAGGTGGCTCACGCCGTGGGCCACGAGCGGAGGAAGCTCCTGCACGGCCTCGGCGGCCTCGGCGCCCGCCACGAGCAGAGCCGCCTTGACCCCCGCCAGGTT
>JAHEXN010000138.1 GCA_023252095.1 Actinomycetes bacterium
ATTAACAGTCGAATGCTCTGCCAATTGAGCTATGGGGGATCGGCTCCCTCAGCGGGAGCACGGTGCACCACCCTAGCAAGTCTCAAGCGCATCTGTCGCATCGCCCGGCTCTCCTCGTCACGGACCTGCGTCTCGGTCAGTCCGAGCAGGCGCGCGACCTCGCGACGGGGTCGCGGAGACCCCGGCTCCTCCCCCAGTCGGTAGCGCAGTCGGAGCACCTGAGGGACGGCGTCGAGACGCTCGTCGGTCGGCTCGCCGTCTCGGATCGCGGGCGCCGCGAGGTCCTCGGGGAGCTCGGCCTCGCGGACCGGGACGGCGGCGCGCATGGCCTCGCCGATCCACCACCAGGCGTACGTGCGCAGCCGGGATCCACGGTCCGGGTCGAAGCGGTCGACCGCCCGGATCAGGCCGAGGCAGCCGGACTGGACGGCGTCGTCAAAGGCCTCGCCCCGGTAGCCCAGCATCCGGGCCCGCTGGACCACGTGGCGCAGGCTCGAGCGGATCAGTGCGGCACGCGCCTCGGGATCGCCCGCCCGGGAGCGGCGCGCGAGGTCGCGCTCCTGCTCGCGGTCCAGCTCGGGCTCGTCCCACACCTGCCGCACCCATGACGTCGCCATGGGGTCCACCGTGGCGCGTGGTCGCGTCCCGAAGGGCGCGCGCGACGGCGGCTGTGGATGAGCGTCAGCTGGGGACGACGCCGCCGACGGCCTTCTCGCGCAGCTCGCGGTGCTGCTGCTCCAGCGCGATGAGCTCACCGAACATCCGGTTGTACTGCTCGGGCTCCTCGATCGGGTTGGTGCGCTGCAGGCGCGACTTGAGATCCGCGACGTGCCGACCCACCGTGAGCACCTGCAGTCGGAAGATGCTGGACGAGACGACCTGCACCGTCGTGTGCTCCTGGGCGAGCAGGGGCTCGACCGCCGCGCGCGACAGGATCGGGCGCAGCTCCTCCGGCAACGCCTCCGAGACGCGCGGCACCCAGCTCGGGTCCTCCTTCGCCGGCCAGCCCTGGGCGGCCATGACCGACCAGATGTGCCGCGAGATCGGGTGGGTGAAGTCGTCCTCGTCGAGGTCGGCCGCGAACTGCGCCGCCGTGTGCGGGTGCTGCGCCAAGGCCTTCAGGGCCTCGCGCTCGTCGGAGAACTGGGCGGCGCCGAAGGACGGGCCGGCGTTGAACGCTGAGGCGGTCTGCGGCGCCGCTGCGGTCGTCTCGACGGCAGCCCGGGATCGTTCGGCCGGCTTCGCCGACGCCGGGCGCGCCTTGGCCCGCTTGTGCTCGGCCTGCACCTGCTCGACCTCGACGCCGATGCGCCCGGCGACCTCACGCAGGAACGCATCGACCTTGGACGCGTCGCGGATGGCGCTGGCGAGCTGCACGGCCTCCCGCACGGCGTCGACGCGCTGGTCGGCCCGGTCGAGGTCGTACTGCTTGAGGGTGTTGTCGAGCACGAACCGGTAGAGCGGGATGCGCGACGCGATGAGCTCGCGCACCGCGGCGTCGCCGTCGGCCATGCGCAGATCGCACGGATCCATGCCCCGGGGCTCGACGGCCACGTACGTCTGGCCGACGAACTCCGCGTCACCCTCGAAGGACTTCACGGCCGCGCGCTGACCGGCCTCGTCGCCGTCGAACGTGAACACGACCTCGCCGCGGAACGCGTCGTGGTCGATCATGAGGCGACGCAGGATGCGTGCGTGCCCCTCGCCGAATGCGGTGCCGCACGTGGCGACCGCCGTGGTGACGCCGGCCTGGTGGCACGCCATGACGTCGGTGTAGCCCTCGACGACGACGGCCTGGCTCGCGCCGGAGATCTGGCGGCGGGCGAGGTCGATGCCGTAGAGAACCTGCGTCTTCTTGTAGATCGGGGTCTCGGAGGTGTTGACGTACTTGCCGGCCATGAAGTCGTCGTCATAGAGCTTGCGCGCGCCGAAGCCGATGATCTCGCCCGTCATCTCCTTGATGGGCCAGAGGAGGCGGCCCTGGAACACGTCGAACGTGCCGCTGTTGGTGTGCCGCGCCAGGCCCCCGACGACGAGCTCCTCGTCGGTGAATCCCTTGTTCTTGAGGAAGCCCGTGAGGCTCTGGCGGTCCTTCGGCGCGTACCCGAGGGTGAAGTGCTCGGCCGCGACCTGGTCGAATCCGCGATCCTTGATGAACTGACGAGCAATCTGGGCCTCGGCCGAGGAGCCGAGCTGCTGGGCGTAGAACTCCCCCGCGTACCGGTGCGCCTCGAGCAGCCGCTGGCGCTGCCGCGGGTCGCGGCGTGGCCCGGTGGGGCGGGCGTCCTCGTCGTAGCGCAGCTGGATGCCGTACTTCGTGGCGAGCCGCTCGACGGCCTCGGCGAACGGCAGGCCCTCGATCTCCATCAGGAACTTGATCGAGTCCCCGCCGACCCCGCAGCCGAAGCAGTGGTAGAAACCCTGCGCCGGGCGGACGTTGAACGAGGGGGACTTCTCGTCGTGGAACGGGCAGAGACCCTTGCGGGCGCCTCCCCCGGCGTTGCGCAGGGTGACGTAGGACTCGACGACCTCGTCGATGCGGGCGCGTTCACGGACGAGCTGGATGTCCTCGTCCTTGATCCGCGGCATGCGCGCATTCTATGACCGGCCACCCACTCCCCCGAGCGGGTCCACAGAGGAGTCGGCGAAACTCGATCCGAAGCTCAGAGTCCCAGCCGCTGGCCCCACATCGGGGCGGAGACGTCCGTCATGCAGGCGACCTGGTCCACGACGACGCGGAGCCGGGCCGCGTCGTCGGGAGCGGCGGCGAAGTCGGCGGCGAGGTCGCGATCGAGGTCGCGTCCCTCGCGCTCCAGCAGAGCCGCGACCAGTGCCGTCAGCAGGTCGCGCTGAGCCTGTTGGTTCGCGGTGCGGTCGTCGGCCAGCATCACGTGGTGCGCGGCGAGCGACTTCAGGACCGTGATCTCGTCGAGGGTCTCGCGCGGGACCTCCAGGTCGGCGTCGAACCGCACGAGCGGTCCCTCGCCCCAGCGGCCCGTCGTCGCGGCCTGCGCGGCGACCGCGAACCGGCCGATCAGCGTGCTCGTCAGGCTCTTGATCCGGCCAAGAGCAGCGCGGCTTCCGTCGAAGCGCGTGGTCGGCCACTCCGGCAGCTGCTGCAAGCGCTCCATCGCCGCGCCCAGCCGCGCGTCGTCGGCGTCGGGCAGGTACCACTCACGGGCGACGGCACACACGCGGTCGAGCTCGAGATCGTCGGTGAGGTCGAACCAGCCGCCGACGACGCCGTCCTCGACGTCGTGCACCGAGTACGCGATGTCGTCCGACAGGTCCATGACCTGGGCCTCGACGGGACGCACGTGGGGCGCCGCGTCGGCCCGCACCCACCTGAAGACCGGGAGGTCGTCCTCGTACACGCCGAACTTCGCGCCACCGTCGGGGGCCTCGCCGCGACGCCACGGGTACTTGATGCAGGCTGCGAGCGTGCCCCGCGTGAGGTTGAGGCCGACGCTCGCTCCGTCGGACCCGAAGGTCTTGGCCTCAAGGCGTGTCAACAGGCGCAGGGTCTGGGCGTTCCCCTCGAACCCGCCGCACGCGGAGGCGACGGCGTCCAGCGCGGTCTCCCCGTTGTGGCCGAACGGCGGGTGGCCGAGGTCGTGGGCGAGCGCCGCAGAGTCGACGATGTCGGGATCGCAGCCCAGCGACGCACCGAGCTCACGCGCGACCTGCGCGACCTCCAGGGAGTGGGTCAGGCGGTTGCGGACGAAGTCGTCGGTGCCGGCGCCCATGACCTGCGTCTTGGCCGAGAGCCGGCGCAGTGCTGCCGAGTGCACGATGCGTCCACGGTCGCGCTCGAACGGCGTGCGCCCGGCCCGCTTTGGCGGCTCACCCACGAAGCGCGCCCGCGCCTCCGCGCCGTAGCTCGTCACGCGTGCACGGTAGCGGACCGCTCGCGAGAGACTTTGTGTGTGCACAGGAGAGACTTTGTTTGCTCCTGTCCACCAACAAAGTCTCTCGTGACCACCAACAAAGTCTCTCGCGAGCGGAACGTCAGAAGCGGCCGTTGCGGGGGCGGGGCTGGCAACGGGGGCACCAGTACGACGACCGGTTCATGAAGGCGCTGCGTCGCATCGGCGTGCCGCAGCGGTCGCACGGCTCGCCCTCACGGCCGTAGGCGTGGAGCGAGCGGTCGAAGTAGCCGCTGGCGCCGTTGACGTTGACGTAGAGGGCGTCGAACGAGGTGCCACCCTGCGCCAGCGCCTCCGACATGACCTCGGTGACGTGGTGAAGCAGGGTCTCGACCTCGGCGCGCCGCAGGGTGCGGGTATTGCGTGCGTAGTGCAGCGGCACCCGCCACAGCGCCTCGTCGGCGTAGATGTTGCCGACGCCGGAGATCAGGGTCTGGTCGAGCAACGCGCGCTTGACGCCGGTCTCGCGCCGCTTGAGGCGAGCCGCGAAGTCTGCGGGGTCGAACAGGGGGTCCAGCGGATCGCGAGCGATGTGCGCGACCTCGGCCGGCAGGTCGGCTCCCCCGTCGCTGAGAGCGAGCCCGCCGAAGATCCGCTGGTCGACGAATCGCAGCTGAGCGCCGTCCTCCAGGTCGAGCGTGGCCTTGAGGTGCTTCTGAGGTGCGGCGTCTGGCTCGCTGACGAGCATCTGCCCGCTCATGCCGAGATGAGCGAGCAACGCGTCGTCGTTGTCGAGGGGCAGCCACAGGTACTTGCCACGACGGCGCGCCTCGACCACGACGCGCCCCGTGAGTCGCAGCGCGAAGTCCTCGGGGCCGGGCGCGTGGCGCCGCAGCGACCGGACATCGAGCACCCGGACCGCCACGATCCGGCGGCCGACGACGTGGTCGGCCAGTCCCCGACGGACGACCTCGACCTCGGGAAGCTCAGGCACTCGCGGCGGCCGGTGGGGCCTCGGTCAAGGATTCCCACGCGATCTGGGCAACCTGCTGCTCGGCCTCCTTCTTGGAGGTTCCGGCACCACCGTCGAACACCTGGTCGCCCACGTGGACCGCGGCGGTGAACTGCCGGGCGTGGTCGGGGCCCTCGCTCTCGACGACGTAGCGCGGCACGCCGAGTCCGTGGTTGGCCGCAACCTCCTGCAGGGAGGTCTTCCAGTCGAGCGCCGCGCCGAGGCGGGCCGCGTCGGCGATGACGGGGTCGAAGATGCGGTGCAGGACCTCCGAGGCGCGTTCGATGCCGAACTGCACGTAGATCGCGCCGATCAGCGCCTCGACGGTGTCGGACAGGATCGACGCCTTGTCGCGTCCGCCCGTGGCCTCCTCGCCACGACCGAGGCGCACGTGCTCGCCGATGCCGAGGGTGCGCGCCACGACCGCGAGGGCCTTGGCGCTGACGACCGCCGAGCGCAGCTTCGCGAGCTGGCCCTCGGGCAGGTCGGGGTGCGTCGTGAACAGGGCGTCCGTCACGACGAGCCCCAGCACCGAGTCGCCGAGGAACTCGAGGCGCTCGTTGTTGGGGACCTGGCCGTTCTCGTACGCGAACGACCGATGGGTCAGGGCATGCGTGAGGAGCTCCGGATCGAGATCCGGAACTCCCAGGACCGCACGCAGTTCTTCGGCGCCGGACTCGTCCACGACGGGGTCGGTCAGAGACTCAGCGGAATCAGAGAACCTGGCGACGCTCGCCGCGGGCGCCGTACTGGCCGCACTCGCGGCACGCGCGGTGCGGGATGACCTTGCTGTCGCACGCGGGGTTGGCGCAGTCGACGACCTGGACCTTCGCGGCCTTCCAGGCCGAACGACGGTGACGGGTGTTGCTGCGCGACATCTTCCGCTTCGGGACGGCCACGATTACTCCTTGGGGGGTTCGATCATCTGGGTCAGAGCCGACCAGCGGGGGTCGATCTCCGCTCCGTGCGTGTGGTCGGGATCATCCGCGAGCCGGGCCCCACACTCAGGGCACAGTCCCGGACACTCCGGACCACACAACGGATGCTGCGGCAGTGCGAACACGACCGCGTCTCGCAACGTGGGTTCGAGGTCGAGCAGGTCGCCCTCGAGCCACTGGGACTCCTCGGCCTCCTCCGGATCGGAGGGCCGGTCGAACAGGAACAGCTCCTGGACCTCGAGGTCGATCTCGTCCTCGACATCAGTCAGGCACCGCACACATTCGCCGGTCGCCGTCACCGTGGTGGTTCCTGTGGCCAGGATCCCGTCCATGATCGTCTCGAGCCGCAGCTCCAGGTCGATCAGTGAACCCTCGGGGACGCCGTAGACGTCATAGCCCCACTGCGTCGGTACCTCGACGGACAGATGGTACGAGCGTTCGTTGCCCGGCCGTCGCCCCAGCTCGTGGGTGTCGATGACCAGAGGTCCCGTCTGCACGCTCATCCATTCGTCGAAAGTGCACAACACATGACCTGCGAGCAGGCCAGCGACGATCATAGCCTGCGCGCCGACTGCGCGGAAATCGAGGCCGGCGCCTCCCGTCCTGTCGGTGGGCGGCCCCATGATCGTGCCATGACCGACGGCGACCTCACCGAGGGCACCGTGCTGCACGCCGACCTCGACGCGTTCTTCGCCTCGGTCGAGCAGCGCGACGACCCCTCGCTGCGCGGCCGTCCCGTCGTCGTGGGTGGGGGTGTCGTCGTCGCGGCCTCGTACGAGGCCAAGAAGCGCGGGGTGCGTACCCCGTCCAACATCCGCCAGGCGCGGCGCATCTGCCCGGAGGCAGTCGTCGTGCCGCCGCGGTTCGAGGCGTACACCGAGGCCAGCCGCCGGGTCTTCGAGGTCTTCCGCGACACCACGCCCGTCGTGGAGGCGCTCTCGATCGACGAGGCCTTCCTCGAGGTCGGCGGCCTACGGCGCATCAGGGGCGCGCCCTCGGCGATCGCTCGCCAGCTGCGCGCCGATGTCGCCGAGCGGGTGGGTCTGCCGATCTCGGTCGGCGTGGCCCGCACCAAGTACCTCGCCAAGATCGCCAGCGCCTCGGCCAAGCCCGACGGGCTCCTGGTCATCCACGTCGAGCACGAGCTGGAGTTCCTGCACGCGCTCCCGGTCGAGCGCCTGTGGGGCGTCGGGGAGGTCACGGCGGCCAAGCTGCACAAGCACCACGTGCGCACGGTGGGCCAGATCGCGGCCATGGAGATGGGTGAGGCCACGTCCCTCCTCGGCGGCGCCACGGGCCGTCACCTCTGGGCCCTGGCGCAGGGACACGACCCCCGTCGGGTCGAGACCGGAAAGCGTCGCGGGTCGATGGGTGCGCAGCACGCCCTGGGCAGCCGGCCGCGGTCGGTCGAGGAGATCGAGGTCATCCTGCTCGGGCTCGTCGACCGCGTCACGAGCCGCATGCGCCGCGTCGACCGCACGGGCAGTGTGGTCACGATCTCGCTGCGCTTCGGCGACTTCGGCCGGTCCACCGCCTCGCACACGCTCGCGCGCCCCACGTCCCACACCGCGACCGTGCTGGACGTCGCCCGCGCGTTGCTGCGTCAGCGGTGGTCGGAGGCCGACCGCCGCGGCCTCACGCTGATCGGGGTCTCCGTCGGCCACGTCGACGACACGCCCCTGCAGCTCTCGCTGCCACTCGATGCCACATCGGGCACCGAGCTCGACACCGCGATCGACGAGGTGCGCGGCAAGTTCGGCACCGCCTCGGTCCGTCGCGCGGCGCAGCTCGGCCACGGCGCGGAGCGAGCGCCCCAGCCGATCCTGCCGGACTAGGACGCCGCGAGCACACCGAGCCGATCGAGGGCCACCGACACGGCCGCGTTGCTCGCTGGCACCATCGGCAGCCGCACGTGGGGGCTGGAGATCCGGCCTTGCGCGGCGAGCACCGCCTTGATCACCGACGGGTTCGGCTTGGCAAAGAGCGCCCGCGTGAGCGGAACGAGGTCGACGTGCGACGTGCGTGCCTGCCCCGACAGCCCGTGCTCCCACGCCACGAGCAGATCCGCGTAGGAGCGAGTGGCGACGTTGGCACTCGCCATGACGGCGCCACGGGCACCAAGGGCCACGAGTGGACCCGCGAACAGGTCGTCGCCCGCGAGCACCGACACATCAGGGTCCAGCTCGTTCATGAAGTCGATCGTGGCCTCGTCGATGGCACCGACCGAGTGCTTGAACCCGATCACGTTCGGCAGCTCGGCGAGACGCCGCAGCGTGTCCACCGCCAGGGTCAGGCCCGTGCGGTACGGCACGTTGTAGACGATCAGAGGCACAGGAGACACCGACGCCAGGTGGCGAAAGTGCTCGACGACACCGTCCTGTGACGGCCGGGTGTAGTACGGCACGACGACGAGCGCGGCCGCAACCCTCGCGTCGAGGCGCGCGAGCATCTCGACCGTGGCCGAGGTGCTGTTCGACCCGGCGCCGACCGTCAGCGGTCGACCGTGCTCGGCGCAGATCACGGCGCAGACGTCCACGACCCGCCACGCCTCCTCCGTGCTCAGTGTCGCCGGCTCACCCGTCGTCCCCAGTGCGACGAGCCCCGCCGCCCCCTCGTCGAGCACCGCGTCGGCGTGCGCGGCGAGAGCGTCGGCATCCAGCCGACCGTCCGAGCTGAACGGGGTGACCAGAGGGACGTGGAGACCGGAG
>JAHEXN010000139.1 GCA_023252095.1 Actinomycetes bacterium
GATCCTGTGGGACTCCGTCGGCGGCGCGGTCATCGGCGAGCTCGCGGACCAGCGGATCGACGACGTGCCGCGCTGGGGTCAGGTGCCGGCGGGCACGCCGATCGTCAAGACCGCGGCGCTGTTCCCGCGCATCGACCTCGCCGAGGACTGAGCATGGCGAGCGACGGGGCGGCGACGGCCGACGACTGGCCCTGGCCCGACGCGCCTGAGCCGCTCCCGGCCCCGGTCGTCGACAACCACTGCCACCTCGACGTCGGCATTCGTGGGGGCCATCGGATCGAGGTCGCCGATGCCCTCGCGCGGGCCGCGGCCGTCGGGGTGCCTCGCATCGTCCAGGTCGGCTGCGACCTCGAGGACTCCCGCTGGGCCGTCGAGATCGCCCGCGAGTTCGACGCGATCGTCGCCGCCGTCGCGCTGCACCCCAACGAGGCGCCCCGCCTGGCCGAGGCCGGCGAGCTCGACGCCGCTCTGGCGCAGATCGACGCCCTCGCGGCCGACCCCGTGGTCCGCGCCGTGGGGGAGACGGGGCTCGACTACTTCCGCACGGGCCCGGAGGGCCGCGAGGCCCAGCACCACTCGTTCCGTGAGCACGTCCGCATCGCGAAGAAGCACGGGCGAGCCCTCGTGATCCACGACCGTGACGCCCATGACGACGTGCTCGCGATCCTCGACGACGAAGGCGTCCCGGAGCGCACGATCTTCCACTGCTTCTCCGGTGACGCGGCGTTCGCGGAGGCCTGCGTCGAGCGCGGTGCCTACCTGTCGTTCGCCGGCACCGTGACGTTCAAGAACGCCCCGGAGCTGCGTGATGCGCTCAAGGTCACACCGGTCGATCGCATCCTGGTCGAGACGGACGCGCCATTCCTGACTCCCGAGCCCCATCGGGGCCGTCCCAACGCATCGTTCCTGGTGCCGTTCACCCTGCGAAACATGGCAGAAACGCGGGGTGACGACCTCGCGACGCTGTGCCGTCAGGTCGAGGCCAACACCGACCTCGCCTTCGGGGGCTCGTGGCCGCGCCACGAGGCCCTCCGCAGGTGAAAACCCTGAGAATCCGGGCATTCGGGTTTGACCTGACCCGATTCGTCGTTACGGTGGCACGGCTGACCGAGCGCGTGAAGCGTTGTGCCAACAGACGAGGAAAGCAGCTTGAAGTTCCCCCAGTTTGATCTCCCCCGACCGAATCTCGCGGCGAAGCTCCGCCGCAAGGAGGACGGAGGAGCGAAGGCCCCCTGGGTCATCGCCCTCAACGTCTTCCTGCTCCTGGTCCTCTCCGGAGGCGCCGCAGCGTACGCCGCGATGAGCACGACCGTGGAGCTCACGGTCGACGGCAAGTCCGAGACCATCCGCACCTTCGACGGCACCGTCGAGGAGGTCCTGGACTCCCAGGGCATCGACCTCAAGGCGTCCGACAAGGTCAATGTCGACCTGGCCTCGGCCCCGTCGTCCGACAAGCCCGTCGTCGTCGAGTACGCCAAGCCCGTCACCGTCACGGTCGACGGCGCCAGCACCGAGCAGGTCACGTACGCCCCGACCGTCGGTGACCTCCTCGACGAGCACGGCGTGGAGCCCCCGAAGGACGCCTTCGTCTCGGCCGATCACGACGAGCAGATTCCCCGCAAGGGCCTGGACGTCGTCGTGAGCACGCCGAAGAACATCACGGTCGTCGCCGACGGCCAGACCCAGCAGCTCCAGACGTCGGCCCCCACGGTCGACGAGGTCCTGGACGAGGCCGACGTGAAGCTGGGCGCCGACGACGAGGTCACCCTCGGCAAGGACGCCTACGTCACCCCTGACGCCACGCTGCAGGTCGTCCGCATCGTCAAGGAGCAGCGCACCGAGGAGGTCGCGGTTCCGTTCGAGACCCAGGTCCAGGAGGACCCGGAGGCCTTCGAGGGCGAGAAGACCATCGTCACGCCGGGCACGCCCGGCTCGGCCACCGAGAAGGTCGATCTCGTGATCGCCGACGGCCAGGTCCGTGACCGCATCGTGCTCGAGAGCACCGTGACGCAGGCGCCCGTCGCCCAGGTCGAGAAGCACGGCACCAAGCCCGCACCGGTTGCTGCCGGTGTCGCGCCCGAGGGCGTGTGGGCGGCGCTCGCCCAGTGCGAGTCCGGTGGTGTGCCGACGAGGAACTCCGGCAACGGCTACTACGGCCTCTACCAGTTCTCCGCGAGCACCTGGAAGAGCGTCGGCGGGTCCGGCCTCCCGTCCGAGGCCTCCGCGGAGGAGCAGACGATGCGCGCCCAGACGCTCCAGCAGCGTTCGGGCTGGGGCCAGTGGCCCGCGTGCTCCTCGAAGCTGGGGCTCCGCTGAGCGACCAACCGTCTCACACCGTGCGCCTCCTCGGCGCGTCCGACGTCCGTCGGCTCGCCGAGGGGGCGCAGGTGCGTCCCACGAAGCAGAAGGGACAGAACTTCGTCGTCGACGGCAACACGGTCCGCCGCATCGTGCGGATCGCAGGTGTCGTGCCCGACGATGTCGTGCTCGAGGTCGGACCCGGGCTCGGCTCCCTGACGCTGGCGCTGGCCGAGGTGGCCCGCCGCGTCGTCGCGGTCGAGATCGACGAGGTCCTCGCCGCCCTCCTGCCGTCGACGCTCGCGGAGCACGCTCCCGGGCTCGACGTCGAGGTCGTGCTGGCCGATGCGCTGCACGTCCACGAGCTCCCCGGGCCCGCGCCTACGGCCCTCGTGGCGAATCTTCCCTACAACGTCTCGGTGCCGGTCCTGCTGAACGTCCTGCAGCGGTTCCCGACGATCGAGCGGGCGCTCGTCATGGTGCAGGCCGAGGTGGCCCACCGGCTCGCGGCCGGGCCCGGCTCGCGCACCTATGGCGTGCCGAGCGTCAAGGCGGCCTGGTACGGCACGACATCGGCCGCCGGCAACGTCGGCCGCAGCGTCTTCTGGCCCATGCCCAACGTCGAGTCCGAGCTCGTCGGCTGGCGACGCCACCCCGAGCCGCTCGGCGACGAGGACGCTCGACTGCGCACCTTCGCGGTCGTCGACGCCGCCTTCGCCCAGCGACGCAAGACCCTCCGGTCGGCCCTGTCCGGGCTCGCCGGGTCCGGTGATGCCGCCGAGGCGGCCCTGGTCGGGGCCGGCATCGATCCGCGCACCCGGGGCGAGCAGCTCGACGTCCACGGGTTCCGCGCGATCGCGGACGGTCTGGCGCTGCCGCCCGTTGGTTGACCGCTGAGGTCGCATCGGAAAGGCGGCCACGGACCACACAGCGTGGCGGGCGAGCGATGATGCGTTCGGGCAGCCCCAGCAGCCCAGATGCATCATCCCCGGTCCCCCGGCAGTGCGCGGCACGCCTGGTCAGCCCACCGCCGTGGTCCGTGGCCGGCTTGTCCCGCACCGCCGAGCCCGGTCGCGCTCGTGCCCTCCGAGGCTCCTCGCACCTCAGGGAGCAGGAGGGGAGAGCGAGCCACCGGCGACCGCCCCGCGGCCCGACGGCTAGGTTGGTGCGGTGACAACGACCGTCGTGCGGGCCCCCGCCAAGATCAATCTCGGTCTCTCGGTCGGCCCCCTGCGCGACGACGGGTTCCACGAGCTCGCGACCGTCTACATGGCGCTCGACCTGCACGACACCGTGCGCGTCTCGTCGCGCGACGACGAGCAGGTCACGATCACCGTGCAGGCCGACGCGCAGGAGGGCGACGAGGCCGTCGCCGTGCCGCTGGGTCCTGACAACCTCGCGGTGCAGGCCGTCGAGCTGCTGCGTCGCGCGGCCGGTGTGACCAACGGCGTCGACCTCGCGATCCGCAAGGTCATCCCCGTCGCCGGGGGCATGGCGGGCGGCTCGTCCGACGCCGCCGCCGCGCTCGTCGGGGCGAACCACGTGTGGGGCCTGGGCTGGGACCGCGAGGCCCTGGCCGAGCTCGCCGCCGACCTGGGCAGCGACGTGCCGTTCCTGCTGCACGGCGGTGTCGGCATCGGCACGGGCCGGGGCGAGAAGATCTCACCCGTGCTGTCGCGCGGCCGCTACGGATTCATCGTCGTGGTCGCGAGCGAGGGCCTGTCGACCCCGTCGGTCTACGCCGAGTTCGACCGGCTCGAGCCCGAGCCGGAGGCGCCGCGGATCGCGCCCGACCTGATGGCGGCCCTGCGCGGGCACGACACCGAGCGCCTGGGCGAGCACCTGGCCAACGACCTCGAGGCGGCGGCGCTGTCGCTGCGTCCCGAGCTCGACCGGGTGCTCCAGATCGGCGTCGACGCCGGGGCGCTCGCCGGGATCGTGTCCGGGTCCGGGCCCACCTGCGTGTTCCTGCTCGAGGACGACGCCGACGCGGCGATGCTCACGACGGCGCTCTGGGCCGCACCGGGCTGCGCCGACGTCATCCACACGCACGGCCCCGCCGCCGGCGCTCGGATCGTCGCGTGAACCCGCTCATCGTCGGTGAGGGCGTCGTGATCGACGTCCCCGCCAAGCGCGTGCTCGACGGCGTGACGGTCGGCATCGGTGAGGGCGACAAGATCGGCGTGGTCGGCCGCAACGGCGACGGCAAGTCGACGCTGATGGGGGCCCTCGCTCGCAAGCGCGAGCTCGACGCGGGGCGCATCACGTGGCGCCGCGACCTCCGCGTCGGGTTCCTCGACCAGGCCGACTCCCTGGCCGACGACGCGACGGTCGGCGCCGTCGTCGTCGGCGACCGCCCCGATCACGAGTGGGCCGGCGACCCGCGCATCCGCGACATCGTCGAGGGGCTCCTGGGCGACGTCGCCTGGGACGCCTCGATCGGCTCCCTCAGCGGCGGACAGCGCCGACGCACCGCGCTCGCGTCCCTGCTCGCGGGGGAGTGGGACGTCCTGTTCCTCGACGAGCCGACCAACCACCTCGACGTCGAGGGCATCGACTGGCTCGCGCGTCATCTCAACGGGTGGGCCGTGCGCGACCGGGCCCTCGCCGTCGTGACGCACGACCGGTGGTTCCTGGACGCCGTCTGCACCACGACGTGGGAGGTGCACGACGCGATCGTCGAGGCCTTCGAGGGCGGGTACGCCGCCTATGTGCTGCAGCGCGTCGAGCGCGACCGCCAGGCCTCGGTCATCGAGGGCCGTCGCCAGAACCTCATGCGCAAGGAGCTCGCCTGGCTGCGCCGCGGCGCGCCCGCGCGCACGTCGAAGCCGAAGTTCCGCATCGACGCGGCCACCGAGCTGATCTCGAACGAGCCGCCGCCGCGCGACACCGTCGAGCTCAAGAAGATGGCCACCTCGCGCCTCGGTCGCGACGTCGTCGACATCCTCGACGTCTCGGTGTCGTACGGCGACAAGCAGGTGCTCGACCGCGTGGAGTGGCGGATCGGGCCGGGTGAGCGCGCCGGGATCCTGGGGCGCAACGGCGCCGGCAAGTCGACGCTGCTCGGTCTCGTGACCGGCGAGGTGCTGCCGACGGGTGGCAAGGTCAAGCGCGGCAAGACCGTCAAGATCGCCACGCTGACGCAGTCGCTGCAGGAGCTTGACGCGGTCGCGAACGACCGGGTCACCGACGTCATCTCGCGGCAGCGCACCACGGTCCTCGCCGGCGGCAAGGAGCAGACGCCGACCCAGCTCCTCGAGCAGCTCGGCTTCCGCACGGGCCAGCTGTCGACGCCCGTCAAGGACCTCTCGGGCGGTCAGCGCCGGCGCCTGCAGCTGCTGCTCGTGCTCCTGGAGGAGCCGAACGTGCTGATCCTCGACGAGCCCACCAACGACCTCGACACCGACATGCTCGCCGCGGTCGAGGACCTGCTCGACACCTGGCCCGGAACGCTGCTGGTCGTCTCGCACGACCGCTACCTGCTGGAGCGCGTCACCGACCACCAGTTCGCGGTCGTCGACGGCCACCTGCGGCACCTGCCGGGCGGGGTCGACCAGTACCTCCAGCTCGCGGGCGGCTCCGGCGCGGGCAAGACCGAGTCGTCGACCCGCCCGGACACCGCGGGCGCCACGGCCGGGGGTGGGTCGCCGGCGCGTGACGCGCAGCAGGACCGCGAGCTCCGCAAGGAGCTGACCCGCGTCGAGCGGTGGATCCAGCAGGCCGACAAGCGCACAAAGGAGCTCGAGGGGCTCATGGCCGAGAACGCCTCCGACGGACCGCGCCTGACCGAGCTGGCGACGGAGCACGCCGAGAACGCGACCCGGCTCGCCGAGCTCGAGGACCGCTGGCTCGAGATCACCGAGCTCCTCGGCTGAGGACCGCCCCGGCCGCTCGGCTCAGGAGGGCGTGCGGAACGGGCGCGTGAGCGTGCGCAGCGCGGACGCGAGCGTGTCGGCGTCGGTGGGGGAGAGGTCCGCGAGGATGCCGGCCTCGCTGCGCATGAGCTCGGCGAGGGCGCCGTCGACCTGCTCGCGCCCGGCCGCTGTGAGGCGCACCAGGACGCCGCGGCGATCGGCGGGGTCGGGCTGTCGCTCCACCAGGCCGCGGGTCGTGAGCCGGTCGACGCGATTGGTCATGGTGCCGCTCGTGACGAGCGTCTCGGCGACGAGACGGCCCGGGGAGAGCACGTAGGGCTCGCCCGAGCGGCGCAGCGCGGCCAGGACGTCGAACTCCCAGGACTCGAGCCCGTGGGCCGAGAACGCCTCCTTGCGGACCCGGTCGACGTGACGAGCCAGGCGGGAGACGCGGCTCAGCACCTGCATCGGGGCGACGTCGACGTCGGGGCGCTCGCGGTGCCACGCCTCGACGATCGCGTCGACCTCGTCGGGCTCCGCGTCGAGGGACATTCCTCGACCGTAGCGCTCAAGATTCTTGATGTCGAGATACTTCCCCTGCGGGTGACGCGCGACATACGGTGCAGTCATGTCCCTCGATGCCGTCGTCGCCGCGGGTGCGGCGCACCAGTCCGCCCTGCTCACGTCCGGTGAGGTGGGCTCGCGGGAGCTCACGGAGGCCACGCTTGCGGCGATCGACCGTGAGAACCCCCGCATCAACGCCGTCGTGGAGGTCCTGCGTGACGAGGCGCTCGCCGCCGCCGACGAGGCCGACCGGCGCCGGGCCGCGGGCGACGCGGGGCCGCTGACGGGCGTCCCGATCGCGCTCAAGAACGACCTCGACGTCGCAGGTCACGTCACGACGCTCGGGAGCCGGGCCGTGACGCGCGCCGCGACCTCGGACGGCGCACTCGTCCAGGTTCTTCGGCGTCTCGGGGCCGTGCCCGTCGCGACCACGACGCTGCCCGAGCTCATGATCGTCGGGTTCACCCAGCCGGCGATCACGGGCGTGACCCGCAACCCGATCGACCCGAGCCGCACGAGCGGAGGGTCGTCGGGCGGGTCGGCGGCGCTCGTGGCCGCGGGTGCCGTCGGCATCGCGACGGCCTCCGACGGGGCCGGATCGATCCGCATCCCGGCCGCGTCGTGCGGGCTCGTCGGGTTCAAGCCCACGAACGGCACCGTGCCGGGCTCGGGTGGTTGGTGCGGACTCTCCACGCAGGGCTGCGTGACCCCGACGGTCGCCGACACCGCCCTGTTCCTCGACCACGTCGGCACGTTCTCAGGCTCGCTGGTCGAGGCGGCCGCGTCGGCCGACCCCGGACGCCTGCGGATCGGTCTCACGCGCAGTGCTGCCGCCGCGACCCGCGCCGAGAAGCTCGATCCCGAGGTCGACGCCGCTCTCGAGCGGGCGGCGAGCACGCTGCGGGCCGCGGGCCACACGGTCGTCGAGGTCGACGTGCGCTACGGGCTGCGGGCGAAGTCGGCGACGTTGCGCTATCTCGGCGGCATCGCGGAGTCCGTGGACCGGCTCGACGACCCGTCGCTGCTCGAGCCTCGCACCCGCGGCATCGTGCGGCTCGGGAAGCCCGTCGGTCAGCGGGCCGTCGACTGGGCGCGCCGGGCGGGGGAGCGCTTCGCGACCGAGGTGCACCGCGACCTCGGTGTCGACGTCATCCTGTCGCCCGTCATGTCGTCGACGGCGCTGCCCGTGGGCCGGTGGGACGAGCTCGGCGCACTCCGTCTGGTCCTCGCGATGAACGCGTTCTACCCGTACACAGTCCAGTGGAACCACGCCGGCGTCCCGGCCGTCTCGGTGCCCGCGGGGCTCGCGTCCGACGGGCTGCCGCTCGCGGTTCAGCTCGTGGGGCAGCGTGACGACGACGTCCGGTTGATGGCCCTCACGGCCCAGCTCGAGGGCCTGACCCGAGGAGGCCTCGCATGACCCGTTGGGACCCGCAGACCTACCTGAAGCACGCCGACGAGCGCGGGCGACCCTTCGTGGAGCTGCTCGCGCGCGTGCCGGTCACCGCTCCCGCGCGGGTGCTCGACCTCGGCTGCGGCGCCGGCAACCTCTCGGCGGTCATCCGCGACCGCTGGCCCGGAGCCGAGGTGCTGGGCGTCGACTCGTCGGCCGAGATGATCGCGCACGCCCGTGAGGTCGACCCCGACGGGCAGTACGAGGTCGCGGACGTCGCCACGTGGACGCCCGAAGGGCCGTACGACGTCATCGTGTCGAATGCGATGTTCCAGTGGGTCCCGGACGCCTTTGACGTCATCACGCGCCTGCTCGACTCGGTGCAGGACGGCGGCGCGCTG
>JAHEXN010000140.1:0-3324 GCA_023252095.1 Actinomycetes bacterium
CCTGCAGTGGAGACCACCTCGAACGGGCGCAGGGCGTCACCTGTGACGCGCAGGACCGCGATGTCTGCCGTGCCGCCGCCGATGTCGACGACGCACAGGTGGCTGCCTCCGGGCGGCAGGGGAGCGTGCTGCGCGTAGCGCGAGACCGCGGCGACCGGCTCGGGCAGCAGGCCTACAGCAGACCGCGGGAACCCCGCCCGCTCGGCCGCCTCGACCAGGACGTCACGCCGGGCCCGCTGGTAACCAGCCGGGTACGTGAGGGTCAGCTCCGACGGACGTCCACCGCCCGCCACGCGGGCCGCGCGTTGCGTGACGGTGCGCAGGACTGCCGCGACGAGGTCGACGACCTCACGATCGGTGCCCCCCAGCTGCACGACCCGCTGGCCGACGAGCCGTTTGGGGTTGCGCTCGAACGCGCTCGGGTCGAGCAGCATGCGACGGGTGGCCTCGACACCGACTGTCAGACCGCCGGCGTCGACGAACACCGCGGACGGCATGACGTCGCCACCGTCAGTCAGGCGCACGGTCTGCGGCTCACGCCCGTCGATCTGGATCGCGGCAGTCGAGTTCGAGGTGCCGAAGTCGATGGCGAGTCGCCAGGTGCTCATGTCGACCCTTCGATCCGATCGGCCCACCGGCCGGTCTGCGCGCTGTCTGGGCAGCACCCTATCCGTTGCGGGCGTCTGCGTCTGATGACCGGTATATCGCTCCTCAGCCGGGCCGGACAACGGGGACCGCTCCCCTGCACGCGACAATGGTGGGGTGAAGATCCCCGCAGACCTGCTCCCGCGCGACGGCCGGTTCGGCTCGGGCCCCTCCAAGGTGCGCCCAGAGGCGCTCGAGGCGCTGGCCGCGACCGGCACGGGCCTCCTGGGCACGTCGCACCGCAAGGCACCCGTCAAGAACCTGGTGGGCGCCATCCGCTCGGGGCTGGCGGACCTCTTCGCCCTGCCGGACGGGTATGAGGTCGTCCTGGGCGTCGGCGGGTCCCACGCCTTCTTCGACGCGGCGACGTTCGGCCTCGTGCGGGAACGCGCCCAGCACCTCGTGCACGGGGAGTTCAGCGGCAAGTTCGCCAGGGCCGTCGCAGCCGCGCCGTTCCTGGCCGAACCCGACATCCGCGAGTCTGCGCCACACACCCGTCCCACGGCGGAGGCCGTCGCCGGGGTCGACACGTACGCCTGGGCCCACAACGAGACGTCGACGGGCGTGTGGGTCCCGGTCGAGCGCGTCGTCGGGGCCGACCCGGACGCCCTGGTCCTGGTCGACGCCACCTCGGCGGCCGGCGGACTCGCGGTCGACGTCAGCCAGGCCGACGTGTACTACTTCGCGCCGCAGAAGTCGTTCGCGGCCGACGGCGGCCTGTGGATCGCGTTGATGTCGCCTGCCGCGATCGAGCGCGCCGAGCGGATCAAGGCGTCCGGGCGGCACATCCCGGGCTTCCTCGACCTGCCCACCGCGATCGACAACTCCCGCAAGGACCAGACCTACAACACCCCGGCTCTCGCGACGCTGTTCCTGCTCGAGCAGCAGGTCGCCTGGCTCAACGGCCTCGGTGGCCTGGAGTTCGCGGCCGCCCGCACGGCCGACTCCGCCTCGCGCCTGTACGACTGGGCCGAGTCGCGGGAGTACTCGACGCCATTCGTGCCGGACCCGGCGGAGCGCTCGAACGTCGTCGGCACGATCGACCTCGTCGGCGTCGAGGCGTCCGCAGTCTCGGCGGCACTGCGCGAGAACGGCGTCGTCGACGTCGACGGCTACCGCGGCCTGGGGCGCAACCAGCTGCGCATCGGCATGTTCCCCGCGATCGATCCCGACGACGTCAGCGCTCTGACGTCGTGCATCGACCACGTCGTGGGGAACCTCGGCTCCTGACGACCTAGGAGACCTCGGTCCCACCGCGGTGCAGCTCGCGGTGCTCGGTGTAGATCACGGCGTTGCGGTGCAGCGTGGCGACCTCGTCGTCGGTGAGCTCACGCCGCACCTTGCCCGGCACGCCCGCCACGAGCGAGCGCGGCGGCACCTGCATGCCCTCGGTGACCAAGGCGCCCGCAGCGACGAGTGACTCCGCGCCGATGACCGCACCGTTCATCACGACGGCCCCCATGCCGATCAGGCAGTGGTCCTCGATCGTGGCGCCGTGCACGACCGCGTTGTGCCCCACGGACACGCCCTCGCCGAGCGTGACGGGCTTGCCCTGGTCGACGTGGAACGCGCACCCGTCCTGCACGTTGGAGTCGCGACCGATCGTGATCGGCGCGTTGTCGGCGCGGAGCACCGCGGAGTACCAGACGCTGGCCCCCTCCCCGAGCACGACGGAGCCGACGAGCGTGGCGTTGGGGGCCACGAACGTGGACTCGGGAACGGTCGGACGTCGGTCATCACCCAGGTCGATCAGCATCTGACCACCCTAGGCCTCCGGCTCAGGTGAGCCAGCGCGTGATCGGGTCGATCGCGAAGTACACGACGAACAGCACCGCCACGATCCACATGAGCGCATGAAGCTGGGCCGCCTTGCCGCGCACGACCTTGAGCAGCACATAGGTGATGAAACCGGCGCCGATGCCGACCGTGATCGAGTACGTGAACGGCATCAGGGCGATCGTGAGGAACGCCGGCAACGCGATCTCGACGTCGTCCCAGTCGATGCCACTGACCTGGGTCATCATCAGGAAGCCGACGAGGACCAGCGCCGGGACGGCCGCCTCGCTCGGGATGTGCGTCACGACGGGCGCGATGAAGGTCGACAGCAGGAACAGCAGGCCGGTCACGATCGACGCCAGACCCGTGCGGGCCCCGTCGCCGACGCCTGCGGCCGACTCGATGTAGGAGGTGTTGCTCGAGACGCCGGCTGCACCGCCGGCGGCAGCAGCGACCGAGTCGACGATCAGGATGCGCTGTGCGTTGGGCGGCGTGCCCTCGTCGTCGTTCAGACCCGCTTCGGCACCGACCGCGGTCATGGTGCCCATCGTGTCGAAGAAGTCGGCGAGCAGGAGCGTGAACACGAGCAGGAACGCGGCCACCACGCCGACACGGTCGAAGCCGCCGAGCAGGTTGAAGTCGCCAAGGAGCGACAGGTCAGGCTTGGCGAAGACCGAGTCCGGCCACGACGGGACGTTGAGGTTCCATCCCTTCGACGTCGGATCTCCCCCCGCAGCCGGGGTGTCGGTCAGCGCCTGGACGATCCCGGCGAGGACCGTGCCGAACACGATGCCGATCAGGATCGTTCCCGGGACACGGCGGGCGTGCAGGGCCAGCATCACCAGGAGGGTCACGCAGAAGACCAGGACCGGCCAGCCGGACAGTGAGCCGTCGATGCCGAGC
>JAHEXN010000140.1:3383-8505 GCA_023252095.1 Actinomycetes bacterium
GGACGACGCCTGCGTCGACCAGGCCGATGAAGGCGATGAACAGGCCGATGCCGACGGCGATGGCGGTCTTGAGCTGGGTCGGCACGGCGTCGAAGACGGCCTTCCGGAACCCGGTCAGCACGAGCACGAGGATCACCAGGCCCTCGAGCACCACGAGGCCCATCGCGTCGGCCCAGGTCACATCCGAGGCGACCGAGTACGCGACGAAGGCGTTGAGCCCGAGCCCGGCAGCAATGGCGAGCGGGAAGTTGGCGACGGCGCCCATGACGATCGAGAGGACTCCTGCGATCAGTGCGGTGCAGACGGCGATCGTCTCAAGGCCCGAACCCGGCTCCGACCCACCACCGAGGAACTGGCCGTCGGCGTCCGGGGCGAAGCCGAGGATCAGCGGGTTCAGCACGATGATGTAGGCCATCGTCAGGAACGTCACGACCCCGCCGCGCACCTCCCGACCGACGCTGGAACCCCGCTGGGAGATCTTGAAGAAGTCGTCTACCGCCGTGGCCATGCTGCTCCTCGGGTCCGCAGGTGCGACGCCGCGACGGCGCCGCACAGCATCATGACCGACGGCGACGCGCGAGAAGAAGCGACCCTGCCAGGAGACACACGACCGTCGCAGCGATCAGCACCGGGAGGGTCGCCGAGCCGAACGGCCCGAAGGCTGCGTCGACGTCGTCAGCCACCTCGTCGGCCGGCGCCACGTCGGCTGGCTCGACGGGCTCCGGCGTCACGAGCGGGACCCGGTAGAGCGGTTCTCCGGACCCCTCGGACCCGACGAGAACGCTGGTGCCGTCGGGCTCGACGGCGAGGGTCTCGCCCTGCGGCTGGGTCGGCAGGGTGACGGACCCGACCTTGGCGAAGTCGTCGCGCACGTCGTAGATCGTCGCGTCGAGGTAGGTGCGCACGACGGCGTAGTGCCCGTCGGGGGTCATGGCGGCGTCGGTCACAAGGATCGGCACCTCGAAGCCCGTGGAGGTGGCAGTGCTCACGGCATCGGTCGGCAGGTCGTCGGGCAGCGCCAGGACCTCCCCACCGAGCCAGCCCTTCGTGACGACCCACATGGCCGGGCTCGACGGGTCGACCAGGAGCGCCTCGACGTCCTCGCGGCCCGTCTCGAACACGAGGGGATGGACCTTCGGCGTCACCGTGTCGTCGCCGCGCCCAGGCTCGGGCAGTGAGTAGAGAGCCGCGTCGTCGCGGACCGCGTCGTTGTCGCCGGTGTCGGCGATCCAGAGCGTGCCGTCGCCGCCGAGGGCGAGCGCCTCGGGGTCACGCCACGCGACGTCCTCGATCTCCGTGACGCCGACGACCTCGCACGTCGCGAGGTCGAGCGCGTACACCGCGGGGTCGCTCCCGGAGTCGTTGATGACGTACGCCGTGCCCGGGTAGGCGGCACTGACGGCGAGCCCGCTCTGCTCGTCGATCCGCGGGTCGTCGACCGTGCACGCGACGGTGGCCCCAGCCGGGTCCTGGCTCGAGGTCGCGGCGCCGGCGCGGCCGACCAAGGAGGCCAGCAGGACCACGACGAGCAGCGTGATCAGCAGACCCGGGATCAGCAGTCGGCGGTGGCGAGGATTCATCGCCCACCAGCATGACAGGCAGGGCCGCCACGGCATGCGCCCGGCGTCCCACGAGTAGGGTGGGTGCCGTGAGCGACGACGGTCAGGTGCTTCCCGGGGACGGCCCCGAGACGATCGAGCGCAAGCTCGGGCACCGCGAGCGCGAGCGCCTCGAGCGCGCCGCCCGGCGCCACGAGCTGGGTCGGCCTGACATCGTCGAGCTCGAGATCGGCCGCACGACGCACAAGGTCGCCGAGGTCGAGCCGATGGACGTCGACGGCGTCCGCACGATGGTCGTCGGCACGATCCTGTGGGCCGTCGCCGCGTTCGCCCTCCTGCCGTTCCTCGGCACGCTGCGCGAGCAGGGCGACGACTGGTGGTTCTGGACCACGGTCGCCGGATTCGGCCTGGGGTGCATCGGCATCGAGTACTGCCGCCGGCGCCGCAACGCCCTGGCGCGCCGCCCCGGCCGCCGCAAGGCCTGACGCCGCAGACGCAGTCTGCGCGTCAGGGTCTCCACCGGCGAGGAACGAGCCGGTCAGCCCGGTCGTCGAGTGGCGTCCGAGGCGGCGCCCTGAGTGCCGTGCGAGGAACGAGCACGGTGTATCGAAGGGAACGAGGACGGCGTATCGAGACGCTGCCCGCGTGACCTCGATCCGGCAGACCTGGCGGTGGGACCGGATGCCGGCAGGTGCGGGGGTCTCGATACACCGGCTCGCCAGGGCTCGCCGAGCACTCGACCGGCGAAGGCTGACCGCGCGGACGACTCAGCCCACCGGAACCGAGATCTCCTCGTCGCGCTCGTCCTCGGCCTCCGGGGCACGGTCGATCGTGGTGCGCAGCGGGATCTCCTTGATGAACAGGGCTGCCACCAGGCTGACGACCGCGACCACCGCAGCGATCGCGAAGATGTGGCCCGTCGCGTCGCCGTAGGCGGCGCGCACGATGCCCACGACGGGAGCCGGGAGGGCGTCGAGGTCGAGCAGCGAGCCACTGCCGGCCGACGGCCCCGAGACACCCTGGC
Organism: Actinomycetes bacterium; assembly: GCA_023252095.1. Taxonomy (GTDB): domain Bacteria; phylum Actinomycetota; class Actinomycetes; order Propionibacteriales; family Nocardioidaceae; genus Aeromicrobium. The sequence continues at coordinate 5,967 of JAHEXN010000140.1, forward strand.
TCGCGAGCTGGTCGGTCACGCTCGTCTTGACGTCGTGCGCCAGGATCGCGCCCAGCACCGAGACGCCCACCGCGCCGCCGAGCGAGCGGAAGAAGGCGACCGTGGCGCTCGCGGCACCGACCGTCGAGACCGACACGGTGTTCTGGACGGCCAGCACGTAGTTCTGCAGCAGCATGCCCATGCCGACCCCCATCACGGCCATCGACGTCATGGCGTGCCACTCCGGCGTGGTGTGGTCGACGGTCGAGAGCATGGCGAGTCCCACGACGAGCAGGCTCGACCCCGCGACGAGGAAGCGCTTCCAGCGCCCGTAGCGGGTGATCAGCTGGCCGCTCAGCACCGTGCCGACGAGCGATCCGGTCATGAGCGGGATGCTCAGGACGCCGGCATAGGCAGCCGAGTGGCCGCCGGCGACCTGGAAGTACTGGCCCAGGAAAACCGAGCCACCGAACATCGACATGCCGACGGCGATGCTGCCGATGATCGCGAGGGCCGTCGTGCGCTCGCGCACCACGGCGATCGGCAGGAGCGGCTCCGGGTGCCGGGTCTCGACCACCACGACGAGCACGGCGGCGACGAGGGTCACGCCCCAGAACAGGGCGGTCTCGGTGGAGATCCAGTCGAACGACGTGCCCGCGAACGTGACCCAGATCAGCGGCAGCGAGGCCGCGATCGTGATGAGCGCCGCACCACCGAGGTCCAGACGCACCTTGCGACGGATCGTCGGCAGGTGGAGCTGGCGGTGCAGCACGGCCAGACTCATGACGGCGAGCGGCACGCAGACGTAGAAGCACCAGCGCCAGCCGAGACCCGGCGTGTCCACGATGACGCCGCCCAGCAGCGGCCCGCTCACGGTCGCGACGGCCATCGTCGCGCCCATGTAGCCGCTGTAGCGACCGCGCTGGCGCGGCGGGATGATCGATCCGATGATCGACTGCGACGTCGCGATCAGGCCGCCCATCGCGAGGCCCTGCAGAACGCGGCACGCGATCAGCCACGGCACGCTCTGCGCGGCGCCGGCCAGGATCGACCCGATCACGAACGCCACGAGCGCGACCTGCACGAGCGTCTTCTTGTTGAAGAGGTCCGAGAGCTTGCCCCAGATCGGCATCGACACCGTCATCGCGAGCAGCGAGGACGTGACGACCCACGTGTACTGGGTCTGCGAGCCGTTCAGGTCGGCGATGATCGTCGGCAGCGCGTTGGACACGATCGTGGAGCTGATGAGGGCCGTGAACATGCCGGCCAGCAGACCCACCAGCACCTGGAGGATCTCGCGGTGGGTCAGCTCGACGGAAGCAGTCTGTTGTTGCACGATGCAACTATACAGGCAGTCGGCGGCGCCGTCGTCCTCAACTGCGGTGACGGTGGTCTCAGGAGGCGTCGGTGACGTCTGCGGCCGAGGTCGGCTCGGCGTCGGCCACCGCGTCCGTATCGACGTCCGACTCCGTCTCGGCGCGGGCCTCGACGACGACGTCGACCGGGACCTCGAGCTCGACGGGCGTCTGGTCCTCGACCGGCTCCACGACGGCAGGCCGCGGCTCGGGTCGCGCCACGACGTCGTTGGTCAGCGTGTCGAAGTAGGGGTCCGGGAGCTCCTTGACCGCGGTTGCCCGGCTGAGCCGCACACCGGAGTGGGCGCCGCACCCGTGCTCGAGGTCGACGACGCGACCGTCGTCGTTGGCCATGCCGTTGGCGCAGACGCCGAAGCGATCGGCCAGCCCCCCGGCCAGACCCACGCGGAAGCCGCACGTGCGGCACGTGCCTGACGCCTGCTGCGCGATGGCCACGTGCGGTCCGCCCTGGCCGTCGTGCCAGCGCTGAGCCGCCATGTCGCGGCCCTCGAGCGAGAGGACCAGGCTGCGCCCGCCGGCCAGCTCCTTGGCCTCCAGACGGTCACCGCCGCCCTCGACCTCGGTGTCGGAGTCGCCCGCGGACCAGGCCGGGACGAGACGGAGGTCGTCGGGCTCGGGCGGGAGCACGTCGCCCGGACCGAGGTCGCCCGGACGGACGCGGTCGCGATACGGGGTCCACGGCGGTGCGACGATCGCATCGCCGCCCGGGAGCAGCACGATGTCGTTGACGGTCGGGTCGGCGTCGGCCGCGACAGCCGTGAGCGAGACGACCCAGGTCCAACCGCGGTAGCCGGGCTGCAGCGCCTCGAAGACGTGCGACACGAAGCCGTCGCCGTCGACCTCGGCCCTAACGTGCGCGCCGACGACGTCGCCACCGGCAACCTCCGCCACGACGGTGCGGGCGAAGGCATCGGAGGCCTGCAACATCTGCTCGACGGACATGGGCTCGATTGTCCCTCATGCCCCCACACACCGGCGACACGGGTGAGGCAGGATGGGTGACATGGGTGCCCCGACAGACGACGACAGCCGTCCGCGGCCTGCGGCGCCCCCGCACGACCGGCCCGACGCGGATCCCCGGGGACACGACCCCGCCTGGGACGAGCCGCTCGACCCGACCCGCCACGACCCGCGGTCCGCCGCGCCCCAGGGGCCGAACCCCGCCGTCAAGGCGGTGCGCGGCA